>NZ_JANOJV010000017.1:0-14933 GCF_031418915.1 Chamaesiphon sp. VAR_48_metabat_135_sub
GGAGATGAACAAGCTCAATTTAGCCGGAATTCGGGTGCGGGTATCCCCAGGCTCCGTGCGCGGTTTGACCTTAAATAACTCCCCCGTACGCGGGGCGGAGGTCGATGTCGTGCTTCAGGGGCAAGATGCCGAAGTCCTCCGCCAAGCAGGGCGGCAAGTCCTGGCTGCTCTAGACGATCGAGTCAAATTATCCGCTTTCCGCCCCGATGCTGACGATCGCCAGCCAGAAGTCCAAATTCGCCCCAATTGGGAGCGTGCTAATGCTCTGGGCTTAACGACTCAAACTATTGGTAATACAATTCAAACCGCGATCGAAGGTTCTGTCCCCACCCAATTGCAGCGCAAAGAGCGGCTAGTCGATGTGCGGGTGCAACTAAACCAGGATCTACTCAAACAGCCCTCCCAATTGGCACAACTGCCCCTATTTGTCGCTAATAACGCCCTGGTGCGGTTGAGCGATGTTGCTACTATTACCGAGGGACAGGCTCCAGGCGAAATTCAGCGAATCGATCAGCGTCCGGTATTCCTGATCGCGGGTAGCTTAAATAAGGGGGCGAGTCTGGGCGCAGCACTAGCAGAAGTGCAACAAGTGATTTCTACCCTCGATTTACCCGACGGTGTGACATTACTCCCTAGTTATGCTGGGCGAACTAATCAAGAACTTCAAGCCGCGCTGTTCTCCCTGGGCGGTTTAGCAGCCTTTCTGGTCTTCGTCGTCATGGCAGTACAGTACAACTCCTTAGTCGATCCACTGGTGATTATGCTGACTGTCCCCCTCGCTCTAGTCGGTGGCATTTTGGGCTTATTTATCACTCAAACCGCGCTGGGAATTACCGTAGTCGTCGGCGCAGTCCTCCTCGTCGGGATTGTCGTCAACAATGCGATTATTATGATCGAAACAGCTAACCAAATTCGGGAAGAAACCGGAGTAGATCGACACACCGCCATCATCACCGCTGCACCCCAACGCCTGCGCCCGATCTTGATGACCACAATTACCACCGTATTAGGACTATTTCCCCTCGCTTTAGGCATCGGCGAAGGGTCAGAATTTCTCCAGCCATTAGGCATCGTCGTCTTCTCTGGTTTGACCCTAGCGACCCTGCTGACGCTGTTTATCATCCCTTGCTTCTATGTTCTCCTCCACGACATTTTCAGTCGGGATACGGGGATTATCACCCTAGCAGCACGAACACGCGATCGAGTCTTATCTGGTCGAAAATCTTAACTAACGTTTGCGATTGCCAGACCCCCGACTTCTTGGAGAAGTCGGGGGTCTAGATCTGTGAAAAGGCTGTTGCCGTCACCCATAGGAGAAAACCCAACAATCCCAGCGTTAACGGAACGATCGATTAGAATTATCGCGCATCTCTTCGCCTCCCCGATTCTCACAATTTTAAATATTCAATTCATATTCGATCGCCTAGCGTACCAGACACGATCGACATTGGTGGTGTTGGGTTTCATTCTTCAACCCAACCTACACTACGGGATATATTGATGTTATTCACTCGAAAAATTACGATCGATCTAGAGTTTCTTGGAGCTTCTTCTCGGCAATATTATTTTTTGTCCTAAATAACCTGCTGAATGTCGGTAGGATCAAAGCACCAATTCTCTGTTTCCGCGTGCAAATAATCCTTGGAATCTGGAATATACACCAGGCGGCAGTTCTGGGGGAAGTGCTGCGGCGGTAGCTGCGGGACTTTCTCCACTGGATTTAGGAAATGATTTCGGCGGTTCAATCCGTCAACCCGCTCATTTTTGTGGTGTCTATGGTTTGAAGCCTACCGATCGGCGGATTTCTACAGCGGGCGCGATTCCTGAAACACCAGGAATGCCAATTTGTCTGCGTCAAATGATGACGGTGGGTTGCTTGGCTCGATCGATCGCCGATCTCCAACTCTGCTTTGAAATAGTTGCGGGTGCAGATCCTCGTCGCCTTGATGTGCCACCAGTGCCACTGGATACACCTTCAGGCAAATCTTTACCAGATCTCAAAATTGCTTGGAGTGATGAATGGGCAGAAGTCCCCGTGACAAATGAGATTAAATCAGCAATGGTGGCGAGTGCCCAAAAGTTAACTGTCGCAGGTGCCCAGTTGAATCGCTGGATGCCGCCGAATTTCAACCTGTCAGAAATTTTTGAACTACACGGACTAATGGCAGCTTACTTGAATCGCTATGCTCAACCAGCAGATCTCTATAATCTGCGGCATAGTGCCGAATTATTGTGGCGAAATGCCACTCAAGGCGATAAAAAACTGCATTACCTGGGCAATTACAGTCGTTTTCTCCCCAAAATGTTGAATCCTAGTTTGCGGGGGTATTTTCAGACTTTGACGAAACGCGATCTATTTATTGCAGAGATGGATGTAGCAGGCGATTGGTGATTTCCGTCAGCCAAATGGCTATTGAAGCGAATGCGAACGGCTTGCCTTCTGCGCCAGCGATCGAGTCTTGTCTAGTCGAACATCGTAACTAATCGATTACGCAACTTTCAATTAATTTAAGCTGCTAACCATTGTTCTAAATCGATCGCACCTGTAAAATCTAACAAAGCCTCACCCAACGCTTCTAACCTCGCCAATGGTAAAGCCTTAATCTGCGCTTGAACTGCTGGTGAAATATCGCCCACCCGCTTTTTCAATAGTCGCAGAATGAGTTCGGATTCGCCCTCCTGACGACCCTCCTGACGACCGCGTTCTTCACCAATCTGACGACCGCGTTCTTCACCAACCAATTCTGCTGCTTGAATCTTTTCTAAATATAGTGGCGATAACTGCATAATTAACTCCTGCTCCTCTGGTTCGATAGTGACTCTAGCTTCCAAGATAACTTTCAGATTTCCCAACAAATCTAGGGCATTCTGGCGGTAAGGATTTCCCGCTGGTAATCCTGCGACTTCAGCAATCGCGCGTTCTTGCACTCTTCCCTTACCCATTAGTCTAAACCATATAGTTGCTGGTGTCCTTGGTAGTTGATGGATGACAATTATCCCCGTCTTCAAGGCTGGAGCTAGTAAATATACGCCCTCGCCCCAAGTTTCGAGATCTAATTTGGCTCCCAAACTCTCTAGCAGTTCTGCTGAGAGAGTGGGTGTCAAAATCCATAACATCGGTAACTTATCGTCTTCTAATTCGGGGCGATTTTGCCGTTTGGCTTCGCGAATCAGATGGCTGTGCAAATCGAACAATTTGGACATACAAGCCCGCACCTGGGGCACCTTGACCGAACTGCGATAAGGTTCAAACACCGCCGCAGTACTGGCACACTGACTGAGTAGCCCCAAATTTGAAGCGGGGACTAAATTGGGATCGGGGGTAAAGAACACATCCATTTCGCGGACTTCTCCGCTAATTTTGAGGGACGTTTGTACTTGACCTAGTGGGGTAGCAAAGATTCCAGAAAGTCTTTGGCAAACTGGTCGTGGGGAAATCGGGTCATCAGCAAACTAAATTTGTGTACCTATTTTAATCGATCGAACTGTCCTCAGCGATACCATTAAAAAAGTGCCCTAACCGCCTTGGCGACTGCTATGGTTGTGTCTACGATCGAACGATCTAATTCAGCTATTTGCCATATTAAATCATCGGTTTGACCCAAACTGCCATACTAGTTAGATTCAAGCAACCGACGGCACCAAACTGAGTGGTGAGAGCAACATCAGCAGCATCGCGTCCATAGGCGATCGCCACGCGATTACCACGGGCTTCTGGTTGGGTAGCGTCAAAGGTGTACCACCGGCCATCTAAATAGGCTTCAAACCAGGCATGTAAGTCCATTGGTTCTAATTGGTAGAGATAGCCAGCCACCATCCGCGCCGGAATATCCAAGGCGCGGCATAAAGCGATGCCGAGATGGGCGAAATCCCGACAGACTCCCACCCGCTGCTGGGCGGTATCGAGGGCAGAAGTAGAGGCGTTGCTAGTGCCATACTGATATTTGATGCGATCGTGAATCCATGATCGAATTGCGGCTACTTGGTCATATCCTGGCGCATGATCCGCGCTGATTTCCGTAGCGAGATCGAATAGCTGGTCTGACTGACAGTAGCGGCTGGGTAATAAAAACTGCAAAATCCAATCGGGCACAAATTCGATCGCGGTCATCGGTGCGCCAGGTGCGATCGCGATCGTATCACTCGTCTCAACCCATGCTTCGGTGCGAATGTCAAATGTGCCGACTGGAGTGATCAATCGCTGACAGAGATTGCCATGCACATCGGTATACTCCCTAGCAGGGACAAAAGGTTCTAGCAAATAAGTCTCTCGCAACACCCATTGACTATCGCCACTGCGAGCTTTTAACATCAGGATTAGTGGCGTGGGTTCGATCGCCTCAAATTTGAGATGACATCCTACTTCTAGTTTCATGGGTTCGGTGTGGATACGATCAGCAGATTATCTACTAGGATAATTTAATTAGCGGCAGGAAGGGCGGCACTACCTGGCTCTAGAATGGGATTACCCCCTGTAGGTTGGGTAGAGAGCACCGCGAAACCCAACAACCCCAGCGTTAACGCAACGATCGGTTAGAATTATCGGGCATCTCTTCGCCTCCCCGATTCTCACAATTTGAAATATTCAATCCATATTCGATACGAACATCGTAACTAATCGATTACACAGCCTTCACCTAATTTAAGCTGCTAACCATCGTTCTAAATCGATCGCACCTGTAAAATCTAACAAAGCCTCACCCAACGTTTCTAACCGCGCCAACGGTAAAGCCTTAATCTCCGCTTGAACTGCTGGTGAAATATCGCCAACCCGCTTCTTCAATAGTCGCAGAATGAGTTCGGATTCACCGATCTGGCGACCGCGTTCTTCACCAATCTGGCGACCCCGCTCTTCACCAACCAATTCAGCCGCTTGAATCTTTTCTAAATATAGTGGCGATAACTGCATAATTAACTCCTGCTCCTCTGGTTCAATAGTGGCTCTAGCTTCCAAGATAACTTTCAGATTTCCCAACAAATCTAGGGCATTCTGGCGGTAAGGATCGTCTGCTGGTAATGCTGCGACTTCAGCAATCGCGCGTTCTTGCACTCTTCCCTTACCCATCAGTCTAAACCATATAGTTGCTGGTGTCCTTGGTAACTGATGGATGACAATTATCGCCGTCTTCATTGACAAAAGTATGGAGATCGATCGTTACTTTTGTCATGTTTAGAGCAGATTAATCTATTACTATAGTTAGCTTATTTTACTCCTAGGCCGTGACTTTAGATCGAGGTAGAAATAGGATTTCAAGTAATAAAATAGCAGTATAGAACAATCCTGAATCAAAACCTAGATCATCATTGTTTGGTAAATACTAATTTATTACTTAAAGAGGACTTTATGATGTCAAAATTTACCGCATTAGCGATCGGGTTACTCACCGCGATCTCAATTGCACCACAGTCTCAAGCAGCAACAAATATTACCCCTTTAGCCGTGGAACGATCGACGGGAGACATCGCCCAAATTACTGTAAAAATCGGCGGACAACCACAATACTCCAACCGTTGGGAAGTACAGCGTCGTCGTCAGTTAGAGCTAGAGCGAGAACGCGAACGTGAAGCAGAACGCCGTCGCCGCAAATATTCTTTTCGACGCAATTATGACAAATATGATGGTGGATATCACCGCCGCTAAATTCACACCTTAAAAATAAAATCCTCAACTAATTTATCTACCTTTTCGTAGATGCTCGTTGGCGTAGCCTCTCCATCGGAGAATCGGTAGTTTGTCTGCTATTGTCACCAACATCGATTAGCTACAACATTACTGAGGAAAATCTCATGATTGAACGTGGGTCTAAAGTGCGGATTCTTCGACCAGAATCGTACTGGTTTCGGGAAGAAGGTACTGTGGCAGCAATGGACAAGAGTGGCATCAAATATCCCGTAATTGTCCGGTTTGATAAAGTCAATTATGCAGGTGTCAATACCAATAACTTTGGATTGCACGAGCTGCAAGAAACAGCCGCCCCAACTGCCAAATCTAAATCGACTGCCTCGCCTGGAGGTAAGCAAACGACAATCGAGCCAGCCACCCGCCGCACGGGGCAAGGTGATATGAAGGCAGATGTTCGCCCAGGCGCAGATCCCGAATCCGCAGCCGTAGACGATCCAACTGTTGAAGGCGCGCCTAATCAAGGAACAGAATCAAGATAGATAATTGGCGGGGCAATTGATTAATTGCCCCGCCAATTATCTATCTTTTGATAGAGTGAGGAATCTATCTTTAGGTACTGGCAGTTAGTGAGTGAGCCTTGATACGATCGAGATGTAATAATCATAGGCTTCACCAACAATGACTAACTTAATCAACGCAATAAAAAGCACATTGCGATCTTTTGAACTAAAATCACTTTATAAAGCTGTGCTAAGTTTTTTAGCAATCGCACTTTTAGTTACAACTACTGCCTGCAACGGCTCTGAGGTAGTTTCCAAAACAAATTTAGACAATCCACCTCCAGGCAAAATTACTGAGCTGTACAAGCCAATTACGCCAGAAGTTGGTGGCATGAATAACTATAGTGATGTCGATCCGCGCGTCGATACTTCTAAAGTAGATGGCAAAGTCGATCGATCGATAAAACAAGCTAAGGATTTGGCGCGAAAAGACACAAATCCATTGCAGCAAGTTAAAAAAGACTTCGACAATAAGGGAATTCAAGAAAGAGTTGAAGATGCTGCTGACAGTGTACGTCAATCTGCTCAAGAAACCGCAGATGGTATCTCAAAAGGCACCCGCAAGGGATTTGCAAATGTGAAGGAAAATGCGAATTCATTTAAGGATGATGTGGAGTCGGCAGTTAAAAAGGGGTATTAAGGATCGTGGATTAAATCACAAGGGGAAAACCCTAGAAATCCCCCTGGGACAAGCTACCACGTATACGGGCTTACCCCCCAACCCCCCCTTGGAAAGGGGGAGGCTCTACTCCCTCCCCTTGCAAAGGGGAGGGCTGGGGTGGGGTAAAGATCTACGCAGCAATTTAATTAAACAGCAATATCGTAAATAAAGAGGTCAAAATGTTTCTTCAAAATAAAAGTTCTGACACGCTAATTAAAATTACAGATCTGGAAACTTTATTCAATCCGCTCCGCAATGAGATCGAGGGAAGAATTCAAGAAGGGGAAGAAGAACAAGACATTCAACCTTTCCCCAAGCAGGATTTAACATTTGCATCGGGAGAAGATTTACCACGCTGTTGGATCGATCCAAATTATCGAAATTGATGCGGTTATTTTGCCAAATTGCGTTGTGAACCCTGAAAATTAAGGTAGGGGCAATTCATGAATTGCCCCTACCTTAATTTTCAGGGTTTGTCTCTAAAATAAATCATCGTTTCCAAGTAAAATAAAACGTTGTACCATGACCTAGTTCGGACTCTAATCGAATCGTGCCGCCTTCGGTTTCAATAATTTTCTTGACAATTGCAAGTCCAATTCCCGTACTGTCTGGACTATTTTGAGGATTCACTGCTTGGAAGATCGCAAAAACTTTGTCATGATTTTCTGGTGCAATGCCTGGGCCATCATCGGCGATTTCAAATTCATAAAAACCGCCGCATTCTTGGCAAGAAATCTGGATTGAGCCATCAGATCGATCGTGATGTTTAATCACGTTGCCAATCAGGTTAGCAAATACTTGGGATAAAAATAGCCGTTTGGTATTGAGCGTCGGGAGATTTGGCGCAATTGAAATCGAAAATGTCGGCGGTGGCGCGAGGGAATCGATCGTCTCAGCTAGCAATTGAGCCACACAGACAGGCTCAATTTTATCATTCGATCGACCAATCCGAGCATAGTCGAGCAATCCATCGATCGTCGCGGACATCCGAGCTACGCGGCTCCGCAATAGGACTAGTTGGGGCTGGATCTCGGTCAATATCTCTCCCTCTAAGTCTTCTTCAATCCACTGGGAGAGATTAGCAATTGCCCGCAGGGGTGCTTTGAGATCGTGAGAGACAATATGGACAAAGCTATCCAGATCTTGGTTGCGCTGTTCTAGAGCAGCTTGGATCTGCTTGAGATCGGTAATATCGTGCCCTTCGGCAACGATCGTCACAACTCGACCGATCTCATTAAATACGGGTTTGAGCGAAAAGTCTAGAACGATCTGACCGCCACTGGGAGCGGGAAATTGGAACTGATAGTTGATAAATTGCCCGTTGGCTGCCTCAAAGATCGCGGTTTTGAGTTGCGCTTGTAATTGCGGCGAATGCTTCCACCACGGCGTTTCCCAAAACTCTTTGCCGATGATTTCGGAGTATTGAGCGTAGCCCAAATGCGCAAACGAGTCTAACGCCGATCGATTAATTTCCAGTACAATCCCATTTAGACTCAATAATCCGATTCGCTCGAAAGTTTGGTTGAAAATAGCACTAAATTTCCACTCACTCGCCCGCAGTGCTGCGGCGATCTGTTCGAGTTCGGCTTCGACACGTTTGCTATCGGTAATATCCCGTGCGACAGCATACCATGATTTACTCTCAATCGATGGCGTAGCAGTCCACGACAACCAGCGATACGAACCATCTTGACAACGATAGCGATTCTCAAAATCGACCGCCATCGTACCTAAACTCAACCCATTTGCAGCCGAAATTGTATGTTCGAGATCGTCAGGATGAACGAAGTATGAAAAAGGTTGTGCCATTAATTCGGCACTCGTGAAGCCCAAAACTCGCTCAAACGCTGGATTGAGGCGAGTAAAATATCCTGCAAAATTTCCAGTTGCCAGCAGATCGATCGATAAATCGAAGAATCGATCGCGCTCATGCTCGGCTTGCTTTTGAACAGTTACATCCCGCCAAGCAGCCACAAATCCATCATTTAATTTACTGATGCGGGTATCATAGGATCTGGTCAGCAGTTGCGTCCCAAATACATCGGTATAAATCGAATCATCCAAGATCAGCGGTACGCCCGTTGTGACCACTTGACAGTACTTTTCAAACAATCCCGTCTCGCACTGCGCCGGAAACATCTCACACAGCCCTCTATCCATGTCAGCGGCAGTCATCTGATTGCTCTCCAATGCCGCTGCATTGAGATATTCAAACCGGAAGTCAATAATCTGCCCTGCGGTATCCCGTATTGCCGAGTAGATACCAAAGCGATCGAGCATCATGTCTAACGATACCCGCAATAGATCGTTAGACTGCTGTACTTGGAGCCGCAAGCGGGCATTTTCAATCGCACTAGCAACCGCTGACTGCAATCGCGCTGGAGTCAGGTCAAACGTAGCTATATAGTCCTGTGCGCCTAATTTAATTGCTTGCGCCGCAATGTTTTCATCACCTCTGCCCGTTACCATCACCACGGGCGGACTATTTCCATTACTTTGAGCGTGCAGTTTCGTTAAAAAATCCAGTCCATCCCCGTCGGGGAGCGAATAATCCAGTAGAATCGCATCAATTTTGCTCGTTGGCGCAGCCTCTCCCGTAGAGATCCGGTGCAATTCTATCCCCGCCCTCACCGATTCCGCTTCCAATATGCGGTAATCACAACTCGAATCAGTCAGGAGGAAATGCCCAAATAGCTCTCGGTGTGTTTGCAGATCGTCAACAATCAGCACTGTATAGGTTGGATTCGTCATAGTAGATGTCAATCAGCTCCGGTGATGGATAATATTGACTCTTTGGCACAGTCGTTGGGGTAGCTTTTCCTTAGGGGAATCGATACCATAGGTCTATCTTACTAGACTCCTGAATCGATCGAAGTTAATCACTACTAAATTTAAGAATTGACCGATCGATCTATCTATCTTTAGAAAGACGTTATTTGAAGAGAATTTTGCGATGCTATTTATAAAGTAAATAAATTGCCATGATTGCCAACCTGACAACTAACGGCTGGGAAATTATTTATCATCGCGCTCATGCACTACTTGCCGCCCAAATTGCGGGTCATTGGCACACGCCTGATGATACAGCTCATCTGGTAGAAACGATCGCCGCAATCGCCCATCATGACGACTTAGAGCGCGAATGGCAAGGCGATCGTTTAACTAAAGCAGGTGCCCCATTTGACTTTACCGGAGGGCGGCTGTGGATCGATTCCAGCACTGTACGAGCATATTGACGATGCGCGCTATCGCGGGCGATGGGTTGCACTGTTGGTTTCAATGCACATGACTTTTTTGAGTCAAGGAAAATATGGCGAAATTCCCGAACTTGATGAGTTCTTAGATCGACAAATCGAGCTACAAACAGCTTGGCGAAAAAGCTTAAAAGTCAAGAAAGTTGATGCCGAAAAAGCCTATGCAATGTTGCAATGTTGCGACAGGTTATCGCTGATCTTATGTCAAAAGCAGATTCCTGAAGGAGAAAGAGTGCTGGAAATAGCTAAAGGGCCAACTGGAGAGCGTCACGATATTTTGAAACGCTCTGACGAGACTCTCAGCGTCAAGCCCTGGCCATTTAGAGCTGAAAAATTTACGATTCATGTTGATGCTTGTTATCCCACCCAGATGAAATTTGATAGCAACCAAGAATTGGTTGAATCGTTGCAACATGCAGCAATAAGCTCGCTCCAGTGGACTTTTGTTAAATAAACATCTCTGAGTAAAGTGCTGTTTGCAAGGTCGAGTAATTGGTAAGCATTTCGACTCGGATCTTTATAGATCGATTCCAAGAATTAAATGCGGCTAAAGCTTAATAAGTCCTCTAGATCGGCTAACAATTTTACTTCGATCAGCATAATTTCTTTGGCACTATTGAGCTGCATCGACCAGCTTATATTGACGGTAAACCAGTTTATTTCTACTTTACCTTGAATTTGATATTGAGTGCGATCGCAACTGTCTAGAGAAGATGCTGTGCCAACACTCGTTAGTATTTCTCCATACTCTGGCAAGAATTTTATTCCTTTAGCTTCTTTTTCTAAGTATTGAGCGATCGCCTCTCTACCCTGAAGCTGTTTGTCAAAGGGAGGATTCAAACACCCTTGTGCTGCAAATAACTCAGCGGTTGCGGTAAATTCACCATTATTCAATCTGGCAAAGTATTCATAAATAATTGGCTCGTGAATACCCTGAATATCAATCTTCAGAATTAAAGGCTCTGTTGATGATGTAGATACGTTATTTGAAATAGTGGTTTTCATAGATCTAAGTTTAATAATTTAAAGTCCTAATCTATCTATGAAATCACAAATATTATTTATTTCAATCTGTCTTTAGATCGATCGCAATATCCTCCCAAAGTGAGTCTCGATCGATCTAAACGATCGGTATGGTAGAGAAGACGAATTAGGATATTTCCTGTGGCAACTACTACTTCAAATATAAGCCCTGAATTAGCTTCGGCTTTCACCGCTTTATCGACAGACCAACAGCTTGGATTATTGTGGTTTATCTACAAAGAAATTGGTAAATCGATTACCCCTGCGGCACCTGGAGCTAGCACCGCCGCCCCAGCCATCGCAGAAGGACTATTCAAACAAGTAGCCGAAATGAGCCACGATGAACAGTTACAAGTTCAGCGCGATCTCGTAGAGCATAAAAATAACTTAGTCAGCCGCGAGTATGGTGCATTAAGCGATACCACAAAATTATTGTTCTGGTACTTGTTGGCACAGGGTATGGATCGGACTGAAATTATTCCGATGCCAGATAACTATACCCTCGAAGCTCAAGCAGCTCAGTGCTTACAGCAACTCCAACAACTCGAACATGCCGAACAGATTACGATGTTACGGGATTTAGTTGCAGGGATGGGAGTCGATCCTAGCTCTAGCCCTCACGATCCTGCTACAGGACTGTAATCTTAACACTCAAAACTACTTTCGATCCTTTCTTTTATTTAGGAGTCAAAAATGCAAAAGTATATCTGTAAAACATGCGGACATGTCTACGATCCCGCCGTTGGCGATCCTGATTCAGGAGTTGAAGCAGGCATTCCATTTGAAGCATTGCCTGATGATTGGGTTTGCCCAACCTGCGGTGCCAAAAAGACTGATTTTGAGCCAGAGGACGCACCAATGCCTGGGATGGTTGTTCCCGTCGGTGAGTAGAGTCGTCGATCGCGTGCTTTCCATTAGAACATTTTTAGAAAGAATTAAGTCGTTGGCGGAGCCTCTCTAAAAGAGAATCGAGCGCAATCATACCCTACGATCCTATGATCGTAGGGTATATCTTTGCAAACAATTTTATCCCCCAGAAATTGCAACTTTAGGATGAGAAACTAATATTTATAGGTATTCCTTTCAGTAGAGTACAGGGATAGGGTCGATCGAATACGATCTCAGGTAGAGCGCACATATATAAGTCGGAGATCCAAATGCCTACCCCTGAAGACAGAAAAGACATCAACAATCCCCCCCTAACTCCAGAGCAGAGATCCTACGAACAGGGATATACTCAAGGTCAGGGGAAAGAAAACGAGCTACAGCAGCGAGAGCGTAACGCCGAAAACAGCGGTGCTGCTAGCGGTTTAGCTATAGGCGGCATCTTGGCAACTTTAGTCGGTTTAGGTGCAGCTTACTACTACTGGGGACAGCCTGCGCCGACACCCACAACTATTATTAATAACCCGCCTGTTGCGCCTGTTGCCGCACCAGTTGCCCCTCAAAAAGAAACTAAGATTATCGAGCGAACGATCGAGAAAACCGCCCCAGCCGCCCCGCCGAAAGTAGTCAAAGTCCCCACGCCTGTTCTAGTTCCAGGTGCAACGAAAGTAATTGAAGTGCCTAAACCTTTTGCTGTACCCGTAGTACCTGCCACGCCGGCGAAGTCAGATCAGCCTAAGGAAAGTTCTGAAAAAGAAAGTTCCACCCCTGCGGCGACTCCTTCTCCTGTGGCGACTCCTTCCCCTGCGGCAAGCGATAGTTCCCCCTCACCGAATAACCCTGACGCTGGGACAAATTAGTTCAAAAACACTGTTTTAGATCTGGTAAATCTAATCCTAAACGATGAGTCTACAGCAAATTACAACCGACATTCCGCTAGTTCGACCACCCTTGGGGGTGCGCTTGCGCGTTCGGCTAAAAAATAATAAGATATACAATCGCTTCATAGCAACCTTTCTATCTATTTAGCCTTTTTAGGGCGTTGGCGTTGGCGTTCGCGTTCGCGAAGCGTCTGCCTGCGCAGAAGCGTCTGCCTGCGCAGAAGCCTTTGCCTCAGCAGAAGCCTCTCCCGTGGAGAATCGCTTGGACTAGCGGAATGTGGGTTACAATTTGACTCCGATCTTCACACCAAATTGGTAAAATATACTGCATCTACTATTACTCCCAATCTTAATTTACTGCGCCACCAGATAAAGATGGTGCCTAATCAAATTTTGGCAAGATCGATATCCTAATTAAACGTTAAATCCTATGAAATTCCACGATTTACGTCGCTTTAACCTAGATACATTAGTCGTTCTCAAAGGTGCTCTATCTTTAATTAGAGATCCTCAACAAACGGACTCTGTTTATGATATCGAAGATGGCATGAAACATAGTGCCGCAATGGCAGCAGCTACTCGCCAGATGATGGCACAGCCAGAGATTGCTGGTTTAGCAGCAGAACGCTATCTTGCCGTCGCCCCAGATATCCCCAAATTGTTGCAATATCCGCCGGATTCGCTCGGATATGCCTATGCTAACTATATTCACACTGCTGGTTTCGATCCAGG
Organism: Chamaesiphon sp. VAR_48_metabat_135_sub; assembly: GCF_031418915.1. NCBI lineage: Bacteria > Bacillati > Cyanobacteriota > Cyanophyceae > Gomontiellales > Chamaesiphonaceae > Chamaesiphon > Chamaesiphon sp. VAR_48_metabat_135_sub. The sequence continues at coordinate 13,620 of NZ_JANOJV010000017.1, forward strand.
TTTTTATCGCCCGATGGCTGTGGAAGATGATACTAGCTATCTATTATTACGCTTGCGACAGACCCACGATATCTGGCATGTCGTGACGGGATTTTCGACTAATGTGCCTGGAGAGTTGGGATTGAAAGCTTTTGAACTCGCCCAAACGCGGCGGACAATGGCGGGGATTTTGATTGCTGGTGGTTTTCTCAAATGTTTACTCCAAACACCAGACGAACTCGATGAGTTACTCGATAATATTTCTCGTGGCTACCGGATGGGTTTACAAGCTCAACCATTATTAGCCCAAAAGTGGGAGGACAATTGGGATAAATCTCTCAGTGAATGGCGATCGAAATTAGGAATTACACTCGTTAGTGAAGACGCTCTGGAAGAGCATCGCCTGTTGACTAGCATTGATTAATTATCAAAAAAATACCAAACTATTCAATCTCAAGCATAAGTTATACGGCTCAACTCAACTAGATTTGCGTCGTGTCTTTGCATTTTTTTACTTAATTAAAATTATCTAAAAACCCTTATATTTACATAAATATTAATTACCATGAATACACCCAATACATCGACCCAACAGCCATCGCGGTGGCAAATAGCGACAATAGCAGCAATTGCATTTGCTATTATTTGGAATTTCCTGACTAATTGGTTTCCACCTACAGGAGTCACGATCGCTAAATTATCAGATACAGTTTTTGCTAATGTTAAAATCATCCCTGCAAACTATGCTTTCGCTATCTGGGGCGTGATTTATATTGGTTTAATTACTTTTGGCTTTTATCAACTAGATTACCGTCGTGCTGATAATCTGCCCTTGCAACAAACTCGCCCTTGGATCGTGCTGGCATCTCTGCTACAGTCTGCGTGGATTTTGTTATTTTTGTATCAACAAATGATTCTGTCTTCATTAGTAATGCTGGGCATTGTGTGGTCATTAATTAAATGTTATCGCAGCCTCCATTCGTCGCAACCAAATCTTCGTCGATCCCATCCCACTTGGGTACCGAGTGTCTTTAGTATCTATCTGGGTTGGATTAGCGTTGCGACGATCGTTAATATCGCTTCTACCCTGGATAGTTTTGGCTGGCAAGGTGCGCCTTTATCTCCCAGTTTGTGGACGCTGTTGATGATGGCGATTAGCGTGGGTTTGGCATTAATACTACTTCGTGTCTATGCCGATCGAGCTTTCGGCGGCGTAATTATTTGGGCAATTGGGGGGATTACGATCGCCAATTTAAACAACCCAGCGATCGCCCTCGGTGGCTTATTAGCGATCGCCATGCTAACTATAGTGATGTTGCCGCGATCGAGTTCACG
>NZ_JANOJV010000018.1:0-55444 GCF_031418915.1 Chamaesiphon sp. VAR_48_metabat_135_sub
GGGTGGGGGGGGGGGTGGCAAAAAGGGACTACGCAGAAACCCAACCTACAGATCTGTATATTACTAAATCCTTATTCCTTAGCTCCATTCACACTCAGATTACCTAGTTTTGGACTCCACCATTGCTGCTCATTTCCTCGAAAATAAGCGACATCCTTGTGTTTGGGCTTGGCTCTAGCTTCCGCATCCGAACACCTTAGCATCGACTTTTGTTTCCCATCCTTATTGTAACTATATTCTTCCAGCGGCTTTTGGCAAACTGGACAAGGATATTCGGTAAGTTTTGGCGGAGACGATCGATCGGTTTTCGCCTGTGGGAGCTGCCATTCACTCGTGCGCTCCGACCAAAACATCACCAAACCCTTACCCTCAGTATCTTTGCATCCATCCTCACACTTGAGAAAATACCCCTTCTTCATTTTCTTGGTAGGTACTTTGGACATCGGTTTACTGCAAGTCGGACATTTAGAACGTGATTTCTCCAGCGGCTTACCCTGAAAAGATCCATAATCTTGTTCTGGTAGATTCTTGCTAGCCTTACTCAAAGCTGGTATAAAATAGCTTTGATTCCACCCAATCAGATAACTCTGCCACTCTTGTTTCCCCCTGGAAATAGCATCGAGTGTTGTTTCCATCTGAGCTGTGAATTCCGATTGAATCAATTCTGGCAAAGCTTGAATGAGAAAGTCATCTACTTGCAACCCCACAGTCGTCGGTTGTACTTTGCTCTTGACTAGTTCGACATAATTACGCTCCTTGAGTGTAGCAATAGTCGGCGCATAGGTGGAGGGACGACCGATGCCCCGACGTTCCATCAGTTGAACGAGTTTTGGTTCAGAGTAGCGCGGTGGTGGTTGGGTTTGTTTCTGCTCGTAATTGACATTAGTGGCTGTGAGTGGTTGCTGGGGTTGCAAACTGGGCAGAATGGCATCACCGCTAATATCCTTCCAATATTTGGCATAGCCTGCAAATTCGAGCATTTGACCCCTTGCTTGCCACTGGAGATCGCCAGATTGAGTCACAATCGTGGTTTTGCGAATCTGCGCGGGTTTGCATTGAGAGGCGATCGATCGCATCCAAATCATCACATACAGGGCGAATTCGTCCTCTGAGAGCTGTTGTTTGAGTTCGCTGGATGCTTTGGCGATCTCTGTCGGTCTGACCGCTTCGTGGGCTTCCTGGGCATCTTTGGAACTGCGTTGTTTTGCTACCTTCGTCGGTACATTATCTTTGTCATGAGCGAGGAGCCATTCCCGTGCAGCTTGGCAAAAATCCTGACTGAGTTCGACTGAATCAGTCCGCATATAGGTGATTAACCCTGCTTCATACAGCTTCTGGGCGACTGACATGGTATGTTCGGGCGAGAACTTTAACCGCGAACCTGCCGCTTGTTGGAGTGATGAGGTGATAAATGGGGCGGGTGGCTTTTTGGGGGCGAGTTTCCCTTCGATGCTTTGAACTTGATGGGGGTGAGATTTACCGATCTCTACCAGTCTCTCTGCTTCAGCTTGACTCAATACGCGAGTTGATTCAGCGACTTTTGTCACAGCACCAGCATCATCGCTAGTTTCCTCGTCTGTTGCTGGTGAAATAACCTGAGCCGTACCATTATAGAAGGCGCGAAAACCTTCAGCATAGTCTACAAATACCGACCAATAATCCTGGGGTGTGAAGGCTTGAATTTCTCGCTCTCGTTGACAAACTAAGTGGAGGGTGGCAGATTGTACTCGCCCGACACTTTTGGCTCCATTTTTGAGCCGCCAGATGAGGGGCGATCCTTTGTAACCGACGAGCTTATCCAGACAATCGCGACACCTACCTGCTTCGACTAGAGCCATGTCGAGGGCACGGGGAGACGCTATGGCTTTCTTGACGGCTGATTCGGTAATCTCTTGATACACAACCCGCTGGGGCTGTTTTAGCTTCAATACTTGGGCGATATGCCAGCCAATGACTTCACCTTCACGATCTGGATCTGAGGCGATGAAGATTCGATCTGCTTGTTTGGCGGCGGAGATTAATCCGGCGATGGTTTGTTGGGCGCGCTCGTTGCGGGGGATATATCGACAATCGATGGTATCCACACCCAAGTCGAAGCCCAATGAACTGTCCCCATCGTTGGCAAGTTGGCGAATATGTCCGATCGATGCTTTGACATCCCAGTCTGAGCCGAGAATGCTCTTGAGCTTTTTAATTTTACCAGCAGATTCCACAATCAGCAGATTTCGCATAGTGAGGGGTCAGGGGTCAGGGATGAGGGGTCAGCGGAGAATATTTGGAACCCTAGTTCTTCATCCTCAACCGCCCGCGACTAAAGTGCGGGCTACTAGCAAAAGTCCACTTAAGTGGACTTAATTATGCTAGCCCGCACTTTAGTCGCGGGTGATTGGCAACGAAGCACCAATGTCCTAGATTTTAGCGAATACCCGTGGGTACCCACAAGGGGCACCCCTACAAGTTAATTGCGTAGCAAGGTGGATTATTTTAACGATCGAGATCGAACCCAAAATACAGTCTACAGCATTAAATCTGCTGGATCGTAATCGATCGATCTTGCTCCAATTCCAATTCCCTTAACGGCGTGATAAGTACCGCCCCAGACATATAATCCAGGTGCGATTTCAGCACATAGATCTTTCCCTTGCAGAAACTCATAATTTCTGAGGCTAACCATGTAGGGTTGCAAAAAGCGATAATCACCCGCGTTTATGTCTCGATAATTCAGCTCCCGTAAGCGTTTTCGCACCTTATCGTCATATTCAATAATGACAGAGGTAGTGTCATCGCTAATTAATCGAAACTTTTTAGCTACTTCGGGAAAATCTAACCGCTTGCGTAAATCCTGAATCTGATGAATATCTGCACCAGATTGATAGAGACACTGAAAATATTCTTCAAAAATACTAGGATCGTGGAGATTGAGATTTTCTCGGTTTAGTAAGCGGATAGTCTCATCTACTGCTGTTTGATATTCTCCTTGTGGTACCTTGCCTTCAGAGGGTTGAAAAATTACTACTCTACCCAATCCTAGCTTTCCTTCCCGATTGCATCTTCCTGCGGCTTGGACGATGCGATCGAGTGGCCCCACCGCACGATATACTGCTGGAAAATCTAGATCTACGCCAGCTTCAACAACTTGGGTAGAAACTAAGATACATGGAAGGTTATTTTTCAATCTTGCTTTGACTGTCGCCAAAACTTCCCGTCGATGTTTACCACAGAGTAATGTGGAGAGGTGAAAAATATCTGCTCTGTCGAAATCATCGCTACGATTATTTAAAACATCTAAAACAGCTAACGTATCTTTGCGCGTATTTAAAACAATTAGGGCTTGATGCTGCTGGTGAGCGACTAGATCGTCGATTAAGTCACTCCACAACCAACCTTGAAGATGTAGCTCATAATTTACTCGCTGAAGATTCTGAAAGTGCTGGATTGCTAAATCTGGAGCGATAATATCGCGGACATTTTTCAATCCTTTCAAATATCCCGTATCGCCAGTGAATGCAGGTTGAGTCGCTGTACAAAGCACTACCGTTACTTGATATCGATCGCACAATTCCCCCAATACACTTAAAATTGGTGATAGTAAGCCGACGGGCAAAGTCTGAACTTCATCTAAGATAATTACACTTTTAACGATATTATGCAGCTTCCGACACTTACTTGGACGATTGGCAAATAAACTTTCAAACAACTGCACCGTGGTAGTAACAATTAATGGCACGTCCCAATTTTGAGTAGCTAATCTAGCTTTAGCATACTGCTGTCTAGCATCATCATTAATTTCTTCTTTATCATCAGAATAGAACTGTTCTGTATTCGCAGCACTATGATGTTCTAGTACCGCATTCTCACCTAAAATATCTCGATAAACATTTACCGTCTGCTCGATGATACTAGTATAAGGTACCGCAATAATTACTCGATCGAGTCCATATTTGAGTGCATGTTTGAGCGCGAAAGATAAGCCGCTGAGAGTTTTACCACCACCAGTTGGTACCGCTAATCTAAATACTCCAGCAGGTAATTCAGCCGCATCAGTACAAGCTTCGTAAACTTCTCGCCGAACTTGGTTGACTGATGATATGTCGGCTGCTTGAATTACTTTTTCTCGATCGATTTTAAGTTTTGTCCACAAATCTGTTAGATCGATTCTCTTACAGAGAGGCTCCGCCAACGATTGTTGTCTCTGAATCGTCTGTGCTGGTTTAAAATGCTCTTCAGTATCTAAGTAGTCTGCATCAACCAAACAAGAGAATAACAATCGAGTTAATAGATCGTAGCTATAGCAATCTGTGAGTAAACTTCTGACTAAAGGATTAAAATCTTCATCGATCTGCAATTTTCCTAATTCTTGCTCGGCATTAGCACAAGCAATTTTATAATCTTCTTCATGCTTTGGATTGGCAAGTTTATCAGGAAGTTCGGACTTTGCTGGCAGTCCAGCATGATGTCCATAAATTAACAAAGCTAGAGGAGTTGGTTTGTATAAGTCCCAAGCAAGTTTAGCACCATGAATAGCATGTGGAACTTTTTTAATGTATGAACTAGTTCCACTATGACACTTGTCTAAATATTTCTGAAATTCAGGATTATACTTACCCAGATCGTGCCATAAACCTGCATAGTAACCTAATTTCCCTGCCTTAAACTTATCGGCAAACTCCTCGGCTAAATTAGCAACATCACCTAAGTGCTCCTTGAGTTCATGCCATTTATCCTCACCCTTGGGTGGAGTGTGAGCATTGAATTTATATTGCATTTACAAGAATTGGATCGATCGATTTATTCTTCGAGTCTATTTTTGAGAGTTCCGAGAATACCCCACCGACTATCTAATAACTGCTGTGCTTCGGATAGTTCGGGATCTGGTTCTATTGGAGGGATAATTCCAGCACAATCTCGATCGCAAAGTTGTCGCAATGGCAATGATAAACACAATTGTTCGTACAACCACACATTAGGATCGAAGTGTCCATCTGGTGGTAAAGAATCGACTAATTCGTCTAGATCCGTGCGGATTTCCATCCCACGTCGATCTGGTTCTTCATCAACTTCTTCTAACCAAATAATCTCCGTCGCATCCAGTAACAGGCGATGATTGTACTGCTGCAAACATCGATCGCATTTGAGGGTAATAATTGTCTCCGCTTGTGCAGATAGATCTAAAAATGTCCCCCCATGTTTGACAATTACTTTACCTCTAACGGGTGTCAGTGTTTCAAACTCAGGAATCAATGTATCGACAATGATTTCCAGGGTTCGATCCTGTCGATTTGCTAGTTGGGGAATATGAAGTGGTTCCATCGCAATTAAGTAATAAGTAATAGGTAATAAGTAATAAGTAATAGGGGGACTTAACTCTGCCTATTTTCTCGTTACCTATGCTTCTGGAGATTGGGCTAATTTTACGACTAAACGTCGATCGGGTTCTTGTCCGCGACTCTCAGTTAATAGATCGCTATAACTAGCATCGCCATCAAAGAAAGTGTGCATTTGGCGGCGTTCGGCGGAGGACATTGGTTGAAGGGTAACTTCTGCGCCTGTTTCACGGACACGATTTGCTGCATCATCGGCTATAGCTTTGAGTTCGACGGCGCGACGCTGACGATAACCATCCAATTCGATCGTGTATCCTGCCTGTAAATCGGCTTCTGCGTGGATGTTTAAGCCAGCATTTGCTAAATACTGGATCGCATCGATCGTGGCACCTTGTGAGCCAATTAAAAGTTCTTTCTGGGTAGATGTGAGAGCGGTTGGATCGATCGTCAGCCAATAATTAGCCGAGGTTGATCCTTCTGGCTGTTGAGTATCTACAGTAGTTGCAAGTCCCGATAGGGTTAGTACTTTTTCTAACCACTGTTTGCCACGGTCTAAACGTTGGTCGGTCATAAGTTGAAAGTTGAAAGTTGAAAGTTGAAAGTTGAAAGTTGAGTAGTGACTAGTGGATAGCAACTAGTCGATTGCGAGGGTTTATGATTTAATTCCATATTCCCTAACTTTCCACTTTCCACTTTCCACTTTCCACTAAATTAAGTTGCTTTTTTCTTCTTACTATTCTTCTCGAACGGAATTTCTGCTCTATCGCTATTATCCTTGGGCTTTTCCCGTTCTTGTTGGTCTACCAGTTTCTGTAATTCTGGCGGTAAAGGTTCTTTGTTAACAAAGTAGGTTTGACCTAATTGAAACACGTTACCGATCGCCATATACATCAGTACGCCAGCAGGTAAGGGGAAGAATAGAAACATCCCAGAGAAAATAATTGGGGTGAATTTATTGACAGCTTGCTGCTGTTGTGCTGCGGGATCGTCTGAGGCTGGAGTTGTTGACGAGCCACTCGATAAGTTTTGGCTGACATAGAGACTCAATCCAAAGAAGACAATCATCGCGATGATATCCCAGTGGATTTTACCATCGGGGTCTACTGCGCCAACGTGACCGAGAGCATCGATGAAAAGGAATCCAGTATTAGCCGCAATTCCAGGAATCGTACCTTTGAGTGTAACTTCTCCAGGGGCGATCGCTTCGATTTGACCATCGGGGGTGATTTTAACATTCTCCATCCCTTTGGTAATCGTCCATTCAGGGGTGAGGTTGGAATCGGGATACTGGGAGGCTAATTCACTAAAGGGTTTACCATCAAGACCTTTAAAATCAATTTTAGCTTTCTGTCCCGCGCCTAAAATATTTCCGGTGGGGATATCCGCAACGACAGGCGTATGGATATTGGTGGTGAAATAAATACTGTGCGGTTCACTATTAAATACTTGTGGTTGAATTTGAGCGATCTCTGCGGTGGGGACAACCTGCAAGTTGACATTGAAATCGACATTGGAAAATGGAGATCCCCGCAAGGTGGCAAACAGCGCGAACAGAACGGGCATCTGTAGAAGCACTGGCAAACATCCCGCCAAAGGGTTGCCAAACTCCTTGTAGACATCACTCATCGCCTGCTGCTGCTTCGTCGGATCGTCTTTAAACTTCTGCTGAATTTCCTTAACCCGTTTCTGCATCAAGGGTTGGGAAATTTTGGTCTTTCGCATATTGCGAATCGAACCAGCACCCAACGGATAGAGTGCGAACCGAATTACCAAAGTTAGCGCGACGATTGCTAACCCATAGCTAGGCACGATTCCATAGAAAAAATCTATGATCGGCAGCATTATATTGTTAGAAATAAATCCGATTCCAAAGTCCATTGTCAACTAGGTATTAGGTATTAGGTGTTAGGTATTAAGTGTTAGGTATTAGGTGTTAGATATTAGGTTTAAAGCCACCATAAAACCTAAAGCCTAAAACCTAAAGCCTAATCGCTAATTATGTCATTTGAGCATCAGCTTCAGCTTTCTCAGTTACGCTCAACAACGGTACGCCATTTTTAGCAATTACTCGCTCGTTGATATAGTCATATATTTCCCGATAGCGAGGGAGAGAGCGTAACTCTAGACGACTACCATCTTTGAGGGTGACAACCATGTCTCCCCAAAATCCTAACCCACGGGGGATAGTTAGTGCGTCAGTGATTTCCGAATAAACAAGATCGGTGCGATCTTTGCCCATCCAACCACCAATTACGGAGATACGTCGATCGGTAATTTTATACCGCAACCAGATGGCTCTAACGATCGAACCTACTGCCAACGGGATAAAAACTATAAATACTGATAAAAATAGATGGAAGATGAGATCCCCAATGTGTGGCCCACCTTCGTAAAATGTTTCTTCTTTAATGCCCATCAAATATTCCTGCGGATGCCAACAACTGCTCTAATTCTCGCAAAATTTCGACATATTCGCACCCCTGTGCTGAAGGTCGAACGCCGATTATTACCGACCATCCGCTGGTAATTCGTGGCAACATTTGACGGAGTGCCGCTTTTACCTGTCTTTTGAGCAGATTGCGGATGACTGCTTTTTTACTGACTGTTTTACTGACGGAAATCCCAAATCGAGTAGCAGGTAGATTTTCGGTGGTGGAGTCTGGCAGATGTCGCAAACTTCTAAGTGTCAAATGCACTTGCTGATGACGTTTGCCATACTGATAAACTTTCTGAAAATCTTGCCTGCGTCTGAGTCGATGGGGTTTAGGCAATGACACGAGTTGCTACTTTATCTGGCGACACCAACCTATACGGACAGACGATGACGACCTCTGGCTCTACGGGCTTTGATCACTTTTTGTCCTGTCCGAGACCGCATCCGCGCTCTGAATCCAGATGTTCTTTTTTGTTTGCGGTTAGTACCGCCGAGAGTACGCTTTGTCATACCTTATATCCGCTCGAATTAACTAGTTATTAATACTATGGTGGGCAAAAAAGCCACAATGTACTAGTATAACAGCTATTGCACTCGATCTACGAATCTCGATCGGAAAATCCCCTCCTCGGAGCGGCGTTTTTATTCTGGGGTTCCCCCAGAATAAAAAAAAGAAAAGACAGGGGTACCCGTAGGGTGGGGTGAGTAGATCTCCGCCATTCACCAACCATTTCCCAATTACTTTATCCTTAGATTCAACCAAACCGAATTGCCGTCTTATATTCAATGCTTTTTCGCGCACACTCAAAGAGTGTAAACCACACCATTCTTTCTATTTTAAATGGATGGCAATCTCGTTCGCGGTCTATTAGAAGTTTCTTGAGCATATATTCACTAAGATCTCCACCCTCAAGCTGTATATCAAGAAATGGTGCAACTGAGACTAATTCGCGAAGTAGACAATAGCTAGATCCGACGATTCCACCCAATACATCGTCTTCCACAGCGGGAATGAGAGGTGAGGGAAAATTTACTGGAACATAGAAACCTTCACAATCGGAATGATAAACTAAATGTGAATAGATTGATGGGGAATCGTACTCAGCAGCAAGGAGTCGATCTTTCGAGGCATATTCGCCGTCAAAGGGTATAACCTCAAATCCTTTACACATGTGTACATAGGCACGGCGTAAGTAGTGAATTGATGAATAACTGAAGTTATCTGATTCGCCTCGATATGGTAGCTCGACGCTTTCTGGCTTTTTATGCCCTGGAAGTCCACAACGGAGCAGGAATCGGTCTAAAGATCGATAGATCTCTTTGTAATCCTCAATCTCCTCTTCATCAGTGTTATCAAGATTATAAAGAAACTCAGCCAGATCTCCAACAATAATAAGAAGTCCCATCTTCGTGCCGACCATCTAGGTTTCAAGTATTATCGATATTTTATTTATCTACTTATTAAGCTTTCGATCGATCGACCTTACCAGGCAGATTTGACATCAGGATAATTAAGATACTCAAAAAAATCAATCCGAGTAGTCCAGATAGTGGATTGCCATTAATTCCTGTTACCCAGTCGGAGACTCGACCGGAATACTCGACCATGTGACCGACATTGATAATATAATAAGCCCAAACCATTCCGGCATGAAGACCGATCGACATTCCCAGTAGATTTCGATTTTGGCGTTTGGCAATAATTACGGCTGTGCCAAGTAAATACAATCCTGGAAATTGCGGGAAAGACTCAATCATTGCCGCAATTGGCTTGAGAAAATGGAGTGAGGCAAATAATCCAGCATCAGCTATTAAAGAGATTTTTGGTGAATAATCTTGCTCCAACTCATCTAACATCCACCCTCTGAAAAATAGCCCTTCAGCTAAACCTGTACCTAATGCAGTTGCCGAACCTTCGAGTATCAATTGGATAATAGGTAAGCGGGGAGATTGCCATGTCAACCAGCCAAATAGCCCTTGGGTGATAAATAGTGCGAAGGCAAAGCAGGAACCGATCGCGAGTCCTTTGAGTAATAATAATCCGTTCTGGCGCGTGAAGACTAGACCATAGCGGGAATATAGATTGGGGTGCTGATATACTTTGCGTCCCCACCAGGGTAATAATGCGATAAACTCGATCGCGAGTAATCCCATTGTCAGGATGGAGAGTAAATTTTTGGTGCCAGGATCTTCGAGATTTTGGGTGCTACCCATCACTAAATATATTAATGCTAATCCAGGCGACCATAATAGAATCAGCACCAGGAGAAAGCTAATCATTCTCACTGGTGCTGGATAATTTTTAATTTGACTAAGATTTAGCATCACAAATTCACAACTTTTAGCCACAGCTATTTAGATTAGCTTAATTGACGCTAAAATTTGAATTTTGATTCTGTTTGATGTATGAAAGGATAAGTATCGATTGGCTAGAAACAGCCTGAAACTTAGGTGGTGGGCAATCCCCACTACGTCTAAAGCCTATTTACAAGTTACGAGTTACGACTTATTTTAATCTGCTGGCTCGATCGTACTAGTAAGACCGTGACTTTTCAAGACTTCGCAGTAATGTTCGGCGTGTTCTTGGTTACAAGTGATGACTAGAGCCATTCCATATTGATGGGCTTCCATCATCACATTAATAGCTTGAGGGGCGGAGAGATTGGGAATGGTAGTTATTAATACCTCTACCACATGCTCCATGCCATTAAAATCGTCGTTGTGCAGTAGCACTTTATAATTGGGTGCCAGTCTACGGATGGTAGCTGGCTTCTCGATCGTTTCTGTAAAGCTCATGTTTCGATAGATGAAATCAGTTGACAGTGGATAGGCAAAGAGTCAAAACCCATGATAACCATCAACAGGTAACTCATTCGCTACTTCTTTATTTTACCCAATCGCTACCGATATACAAGGTTAGTGGCAAGCTTTCGTAGAGGATTTTTACCAGAAATGGTATAACAAACTGGGGCACTTTGCTCGATCTTCATACTTGCACATCCATGACCGATACACCCAGCTTAATCTCGCCGACACCTAAACCTAGCACGAAAGCTAGTCCTCCACTCATCCTGGGAATCATGGCATCGGGAAGTGGGAGTAATTTTGAAGCAGTTGCTCGATCGATCGAGTGTGGTAATTTAAACGCTAAGATCGCCGTATTGATTCATAATAAACCCGATATCCAGGCGATCGATCGAGCACAACAACGCGGCATCCCGACAGTATTTCTCGATCATCGTAATTATCCCACGCGAGAGAATCTCGATCGAGCGATCGTCGATATATTCCGAGCGCATCAAGTAGAATGTGTGGTGATGGCTGGTTGGATGCGGGTAATTACTCAGGTATTAATCGATGCTTTTGTCGATCGAGTCATCAATATTCATCCTAGTTTACTACCTAGTTTCCCTGGAATTAGATCGATCGAGCAAGCTCTCGCCGCCAAGGTTAAGATTGCAGGCTGTACGGTACATTTAGTCAGTCTAGAGGTAGATTCTGGGCCAATTCTCGTTCAATCAGCCGTCCCAGTTTTACCTAATGATACTGTTGAAACTTTGCACGCACGGGTACAGATCCAGGAGCATCTAATTTTACCTCAAGCGATCGACATATTAGTCCACAGCCATTCTCATCATGAAGATTGAGAGCCGATCCAATCCAATATTTTGTCTCATCTTAGTCCGCGTAGGCGGACTTTGTATCACTAGTGGTGACTTCAGTCGCTGACTGACTTACCGTATTGAGATCGGAATCCTGGTTTTTAAAAATAAAACCGCTGCAATCCCCATTCTGTCGTTAACAATCTGACAATGATAGAAGCACTACTGATCTAGAAATCGACACCTCTTCGTAAATCTACGCCATTATCTGCATAATGTTTGTGACAGATCATCTCAGAGTGAACGCTGGCGATATTAAAGTAAGCGGGGGTATTAAAGCAGCGTCCAGTAATAATTACCTGAGTATCTTTGGGCTTATTTGTCAAACACCGAACAATCGGTTCTTGATCGAGTAGATCTAGGTCTACAGTGGGGTTTAACTCGTCGAGAACGATCGTTTTGTACAATCCAGAGGCGATCGCACTACTAGCTATCTCCCAGCCCCTCTGAGCCTCGATGTAGTCAATATCTTGTTGCTTACCCCGCCAGACAATTGCGTCGCTGCCACAGCGTTGGTGATCCACTAGTTGAGGATAGCTGTTTTTAAGGGCATTAATCGCGGCATCTTCGGTATATCCAGTACCACCTTTGAGCCATTGGACAATTAAGACGCGATGAGATTCATCTTGGCTAATTCCTTTACCGATCGCTTGCAATGCTTTACCCAGGGCACTTGTAGACTTACCTTTACCTGCGCCTGTATAGATTTCAATCCCTTCTATTCCTTGCTCTGCGGCTTGAGGATGGTGGTGGGGACGCATTTCGGAATGTAAATCGGCGATTTCGATTAAAGCTGCTGGTGCATCTCTGCCAGTGACAATCACTTCGAGATGATTGGGTTTTGATTTGAGCATTTCGACGACTTCCAGAATGGGAAGTAAACCCAAATCTAAGGCGGGGTTTAATTCGTCGAGCACGATGACAGAGTATAAGTCTGAGTAAATCGCACCTTTAGCTACAGTCCAAGCTCGATGGGCTTCTGCTCGATCGAATTCAGTAACTTCATCTCGTCCAAAATACTCCGAGCGTCCAGTCCGCACTCGATCGATCAAATGTGGGAAACTCTTTCTCAATGCCGCGATTGCCGCATCTTCATCATAATCCCGTTCCGACCCTTTTAAGAATTGCAGTAACAAAATTCGCGTATCTGCACCCGATTCAATTCCCAACCCGATCGACCTTAATACTACCCCTAATGCTGCTTGGGATTTACCTTTCCCCGCCCCATCATAGACGTGAATTTGTCCCGCCGCACGTTCTTTCTTTTTACTTGCCGTGCGAATCCCAATCCCAACTCTACTCACTTATATTTAACTCCTAAATTAATCGGTTATCAGCGATCGATTCGCTGGCAAAACTTCTTATGGTAGGGTGCGGTACGGCTGTGCCTAACACACCCTACCATAAGATATTCACTATCTATCGCTCAATAATTATAGACAAGTTATCAGAAGGGTTGTTTATAATATTGTTAACATCTGCTCGATTGTCCACTAACTGACAACTATGAACCTCGCACTATCTCAAATCGGTACCCAAATGTCTAACTTGACGGGTGTTCGCGCCATCATGAAAGACATTCAAGAAACTCTCGCCGCCAAGAAAGGTCGAGAGTTCATCAACCTCAGTGCGGGTAATCCAGTCATTCTGCCAGAGATCGAGCAAATGTGGCGGGACTACACCCACGAATTATTAGATAGTCCCGATTATGGCGAGGTTGTCTGTCGGTACGGTTCGAGTCAGGGTTATCAACCATTAATCGATGCAGTAGTCAACGATTTTAATCATCGCTACGGTCTCAATTTGACCTCGCGCAATGTCCTAATTACCCCCGGTAGTCAAAGTTTATATTTCTATGCGATGAACGCCTTTGGCGGGCAAACAGTGGGGGGACAGATGAAGCAGGTAGTTTTACCTTTGAGTCCTGATTATACGGGTTATGGTGGGATGGCGATCGTGCCAGCATCGGTAGTTGCTTACAAACCAACTTTAGATATCGACGCGGCGAATCATAGTTTTAAATATCGCCCTGATTTTAGTCAATTACAGATTGGTGAAAATACTGGTTGCGTCTTATTTTCGCGCCCCTGCAATCCGACTGGTAATGTCTTGACGGATGAGGAAGTCCAAAAAATCGTCGATCTTGCCGCCACTTATGATGCCCCTGTGCTGATTGATTCGGCTTATGCGCCACCATTTCCTAGTTTGAATTTCACCGAAATGACTCCAATTTTTGGTGACAATATTCTCCACTGCATGAGTCTCTCCAAAGCTGGATTACCAGGAGAAAGAATTGGTATTGCGCTGGGTAGTGAAAAATTTGTTGGCGTGCTGGAATCATTTCAGACAAATATGTGTCTTCACTCGTCCCGTTACGGACAAGCGATTGCCGCCAAAGCAATTGCCAGTGGCAGATTAGCCGATTTGTCTACTACTGTGATCCGTCCTTATTATCAGCAAAAGTTTGCTGTATTGGAAGCTGGATTAACTAAATTCATGCCTCAAGATTTACCTTGGTATCTCCATCGTGGTGAAGGCGCAATTTTTGCCTGGATGTGGTTCCAGGATTTACCAATGACTGATTGGGATCTATATCAAGCTCTCAAGCAAGTCGGGATCATCGTCGTTCCAGGTAATTCCTTCTTCCCTGGATTGCGCGAAGACTGGGCGCACAAGCAACAATGCGTTCGGATCAGTCTTACAGCCAGCGATGCTGAAATCACGACAGCGATGGAGCGGCTAGCCACCGTTGTGACACAAGTTTATCGGGGGAAGTAGGGTAGTTGGGGGAAAGGTAAAGGGTGGGAGGATGGTTCGGCTCCGCTCACCAACAAGGGAGGAAAGAGTTAGGATGCAAGCGTCCTGATTACTCCCCACACCTCCGACACCCTACTACGGTGGTACAGCCACACTCAAAAACTCCCCCAGTCCCCCGTTCCCCTAAGATTAAGGTTCGTGGTAATTGCTCGGACAGTCAATCCCCACCGCAGTGAAGACAACGCTAGGTGGTACACCAACATCTGGTTCATCAGACTCACACATTTTGGGGACGATGACTATTTCGCTAGCACTATTCTGATACATTAAATTACCACCAGTATAGGATCGATCTGCAGTATTACTAGCGGAGGCAATAATCGAGGTTTCGGTTACAATATTGCTGCTAGCCAATTGGTAAGCGTATGCTTGGCTAACACTACTGGTGCTACCAGTTAATCCTGCACCGATAGCTAAAGCATCGAAAGAATCAGCAAATCGATTGTTTTCAGTCCGATATCGAGCTTGCGCCCGATTGACTAAACCAATCGCCATCTTTCCTGACGATTCTCTCGCTTTTGCTGCTTGACCGAGCAGGGCGGGGATGGAGATGGAAGCTAAAATTGTCATAATCACAACTACCACCAACAGTTCAGCCAGTGTAAAACCTTGGGTAGAGCGTCGCAACAGTAAGTATCGTAAAATCTGGAAACTGAATTGTGGTTCCATCGCAGGTCAGGATAATGAGTAATACGCAGATACAATCATTGCTTCTGACTAACGTACCCACATATCGATCGAAATCTTTCAGATGTAAGCATTGTTAAAACCCAACTCACACTACTTTGACGCAGTCTGTTGTTGGGTAGCGCAACGCGAAGTCCAGCCCACGCGGATTATTTCGCTTTCAACTTTCAACTTAAATTACGCCATTCTCGTTTCAATCGCCCATCGCGCCAATTCCGTGCGATTACTCAGTCCGGTTTTCCCTAGCATATTCGATACGTGACTCTCGATCGTGCGTTGACTGACATTCATCTGGATGGCAATTTCCCGATTTGCCAATCCTCTAGCAACTAGTTGAACTACTTTCAATTCCGTTGGGGTAAGTTCGACACTTGCAGGAACTTGAATCGATGAGTTATCCTCGCCAAAGCCATCTGTATGTAACAATAGCCGATTTGTTTGCTTGAGTGAAGATTCGACTTGAGCGACGAGTTCTTCTGGCTCGAATGGTTTTACCATATAGACATCAGCACCCAAATTCAGCCCCTTAATCCGATCTTGGCTCTGCCCTCTCGCTGAGAGAAATAGAACTGGAATCCAACTCGTGCGCGGATCTTGGCGGACATTCTCGATTAGGGCATAACCATCCATCTCTGGCATCATAATGTCACAGATGATCATATCGGGGAGGTTTTGGGAAAGCAGGTATAGAGCTTCTTTACCATTATCGGCGGTCAACACCTCGTAACCCCGAAATTCCAAATAATCCCTAACTAATAAGATGAGATTGGGGTCATCATCGATTAATAGTAGTCGCTTGCGGTCTTTTCCACCAACTGCTTTCATAATCTTTTGACTAAAGTTAACCGTCTATTACGATCGATAATTTGTATTTAACCACCCAATTGGGTCACAAGGCTACCTAATAACTCAAGTTGCTAGAGACAGTATCGCCACAGGCGAGGCTACTTCTGATGAACGCAGTCGAAGTGTGCCAACGTCTATCGTTCACTGTCTGAGGGGAAGTGCCGGTGGGAAAATACTTTTCTCCCTCGTCCTCTTTACCGACCTCTGGTTATAACTAGCAACTTATCATTAATATTCAACTTACTCCAACCAAATAGCTTCGAGGTGTTTATAGATAATACTCTAAGATTGCGATCGAGTGGTAATAAGCTAGGTATTAGGTATTAGGATTTAGGTTTTAGGCTTTGGGATCTAGCTTTAGGCTTTAGTAAATAGGAGGAACGCAAACGTTCCAGATCTAATTTCTAGCACCTAATACCTAATACCTAACACCTAACACCTAGAATCAGTGCAACAACTCCTCTAACTGATTTTGATTGCACAACCACTGATATAAGCCTTTTTGAGCAATCAATTCCTGATGGGCACCAGTTTGGACGATTTCACCTTTATCCATCACCAAAATGCGATCTGCTGTTGCTGCGGCTGATAATTGATGGGTGATAAAGATAACTGTGCGTTTTTGTCCAGTGTGGGAGAGGTTTTGGAGAATTGCGGTAGCTGTCTGATTATCTACACTGGAAAGTGCGTCATCGAGAATTAGAATCGGTGCATTCAGCAGTAATGCTCGTGCTAATGCTGTTCGTTGGCGTTGTCCGCCGGAAAGGGTGATGCCACGTTCGCCGACTACTGTCTCGTATTGTTGGGGAAAGTTCAGGATTTCTGCATGTATTTGACCAAGTTTTGCTGCTGCTTCTACGATATTTTTGCTGGCCAAAGGATCGCCATAACGGATATTATTCTCGATCGATGTACTAAATAAAAAGCTTTCCTGGGGGACGTAGGCAATTGCCCCACGCAGACTGTTCAAACTCAATTTAGTCAGATCGTAACCATCGAGAAATAAACTCTGTTCGGGTATTTCTAATAGTCGGGGCAAGGCATTTGCCAGGGTAGATTTACCAGAACCGATCGGCCCGACGATCGCGATCGTTTCTCCAGCTTTAATTGTAAAATTAAGCTGGTTGAGAGCTGGTGTTTCTGCCCCTGGATAAGTGTAACTGAAATCCTGCGCGCTAATCTGACCTTGGAATGCTGTTTCAACATGCAGTGATGTCGCTTCGTCAGAGATTTTAGGTCGAGCGAAGAGGATGGCTTCGACTCGATCGATACTGACTTCACCTCGTTGATATGCGGTAATTGTAAACCCTAATAAGGCGGTTGGGAAAATTAGATTTTGGGCATAAATAACTAGAGATAAAAAATCACCAACGCTGATTTCACCACGCGCGATCGCTAGTCCGCCCTGCCATAATAACACTAACAAACTAATCGATGCTAGTCCTTGAATGATCGGGAATATCGTATTTCGCGATTCGGCTAATTTGAGATTAGCTTTAAATAATTCATGATTCTTTTTTCTAAATGCTTTGCGTTCAGTTTCTTCTTGAGCATAAATTTTAATTAGCGAAATCCCGCTCATATCCTCTTGAATCAACTCACTCAAATCGGAGATTGATTCTTGGACGACTACCTGTTGATTTCGCAGTTGTTGACTGAATAACTGTACCGTAATCAACATCAATGGATATACAGCTAATGCCATCAATGTTAGCTTGACATTAATATATAACATCGCTGGTAAAGTCAGCGCGTAAGCAAAAACAATATTTGCCGTACTCAGCACTGCAAATCCCACCAACCGCATGATATTTTCGACATCACTGGTAAACCTGTTGATCAGATCTCCTACCGTCGTTGTCGCAAAATAACCTGGCTCCAACCGCAGAATCTGCTCGAAGATATTCTGTTTCATCGTTGCTTGAACTTGTCGCCCTACCCCAAAAATGAGAATGCGGGAAATCATCCGCACAATCCACATAATCGAAGTCAATCCAACGATTGCGATCGCCAATTGAGTGAGATAATCGCTAGTAACCGAAGTTTTTAGTCGATCGATTCCCGATCTAATCGAGAGCGGAATATAGACACTCAAAGCATTGACAATAAATAGCGCGAATATGCCCTGGGCTACTTGCCATTTATAGGGATTGAGATAGTTGAGAAGTTTTTGAAAACGAGACATCGATTAGGGGTAGTAGAGGGAGAGGAGAAGCAATTATCGGCGTTGCTGAATCTAGTACTCGGCGGCGTAAATAACAGTACTATTTTGGGCAAAGGATAGATTCCTTTACCCTTTACCCTACTTAAATAGGACTTTTGTCTCTGATGTAAGATGTGAGTTATTCAACGATCGCAGTCATTGGTTGATGCAATCGAATTAATTGGGCGACTGTGTGCTTGAGTTGGGTCCGAGGGACAATTTTGTCAACGAAACCCTTTTGGAGTGAGTATTCGGAGGTTTGAAAGTCGTCGGGGAGTTTTTCGCGGAGGGTTTGTTCGATTACTCGTCTTCCAGCAAAGCCGATTGTGGCTTTGGGTTCGGCGAGAATGATATCGCCCAACATGGCGAAACTGGCGATGACACCGCCGGTGGTGGGATGGGTGAGAATCGGCAGATAGAGCAACCTAGCTTCGTGGTGTCGTTCTAGGGCGGCAGAGATTTTCGCCATTTGCATCAGACTGAGCATTCCTTCCTGCATTCTAGCACCGCCAGAAGCACAGACAATCGCGACCGGAATGCGATTTTTGGTGGCAAACTCGATCGCGCGGGTGAGTTTTTCCCCGACGACAGAACCCATACTCCCACCCATAAAGCTAAAATCCATCACGCCCAAAACGAGGGGTGAACCTTCAATTTTCCCCATTCCAGTGAGTACGGCATCCGTCAGTCCAGTTTTGTGCTGAGTTTCCCGCAATCTGTCGCTATAAGCCTTGCGATCTTTGAATTTGAGCGGATCTGTCGGCTGGAGATGTTCGTCTAGGGGTACCCATGTGTCCGCATCGATGAGTTGCTCGATCCGTTCGTGACAGGATACCCGCTTGTGATGTCCGCATTCTAGACAGACCATCTGATTGGCGATGATATCTTTAGAGTAGGCGATCGCATTACAATTTTCACATTTTGTCCATAGCCCATCAGCAATCTCCCGCTCCTGTTGTTGCTGTATGCTGGGACTAGATTTAGGGCGATCTGCAAACCAATCGAAGAGAGAGCTGATTTGGGGCATATGGCAGTTATCAATTAAATAGCAATTCGTAAATAATTAAGCTTGTCTTTATTTACTGATTTAGATATATTATCTCGTGTTTGGCGGCGATTGCCGATCCCTCATCTTTGTAATTAATTGCCGCGATCTCTGAAATCTGTTTTACTTGCTGGATAATTATGATATGTAATTCCACTATTTTAGCTACAATTAAGGCAGATTATCAATAAATTACTGGATCGTTTAGCAATCTTGTCTGTAGCATTGAACTAAAATTCACTTATTGCCTCTTCATCGATCGCAGCCATGAGCTACTGCCTTAATCCTAATTGCCCTCAGCCACAGAATCATCGTGAGGAAAAAATTTGCAAAGCTTGTGGTAGTCAGTTACTACTGAAAGATCGCTATCGAGCGATTAGTTTTCTCGATAGTGGCGGGATGAGTCGAAATTTTTTAGCAATCGATACAGATATGCCAGAAGAAAAACGCTGTGTCATCAAACAGTTTTTCCCAGCACCGCAGGTATTAGACGATCCTGAAGCTTTTGAAAAATCGATCGAGTTATTTCAGCGGGAAGGGGCACAATTAGATCGGTTGGGCAATGAATCAAATCAAATCCCGCAGCTTTTTGCTTACTTAGAACAGGAGCGAAGATTTTATCTAATCCAAGAGTTTATCGACGGACAAAATTTGCTCAAGGAATTACACGAACATGGTGCATATTCAGAAACTAAAATTCTCCAGTTATTAAATGATATATTACCAATTCTAAAATTCGTTCACGATCGAGGCGTGATTCACCGCGATATTAAGCCAGAAAATATCATGCGACGTAATAATGGTGAATTGGTAATCATCGATTTTGGGATGTCCAAACATCTCAATAGTACGGTGATGTCGCGGGGGACAACTGGCGGTACGATGGGCTATGCGCCACCAGAACAGATCCGTGCTGGGGTGGCTTATCCAGCTAGTGATATCTACGCGCTGGGGGCTACCTGCATCCATTTGCTGACAGATATCAATCCCGATCGACTGTACGATTTTATGGCTAATAAATGGACTTGGCGACAGGAATTAGTTACTCAAGAAAGATCGATTAGCGATCGATTAGCTGGGGCGATCGATCGAATGTTAATGAATGAGGTTCAAGATCGCCATCAATCTATTGCCTGTATTATTGCCGCATTAGCTTCCCCACCTGTGAATAACTGGCGATTGAAAGCGATCGTTGGTGCGGCTATTTTATCGATCGTCACCACTGGATTAGTTGCTTATACAAATAGAGATAAAATCGAGTGCCAATTGGGTGGACACAACAGAACCTGTCCCCTACCGCTGCTATCATTAAAATTCCAGACACCTGAAAAGATTGGAACTGTTACTTACTATCCATTCTTGCCTGTCGGAGATAGTCGTGGCGGCTCGGCGGAAATTAACATGGCAATATTGAGCGATGAATATGAATGGCAATTAGGTTCGGACAGTGAAGTTAGGCTTAATGGCAAGACTGAATCTGTACCAATTTCTGTGCTCAAAGAAAAGTTAGAAAAAAAAGATAAGGGTGTAGAGAAAAAAAGTATTCTTGATATCATGCAAAATCCCAACCGAATTATTGCTCTTGGCATGGCTTCTTGTGAAGGAAGTGATAAAGAAGAAGAGAATCGCGCGCTACGTCGAGCGATCGCGATTCAATCTAAAATTGTCAAGCCATTATTTGATGTTAAGGAATATCCAGTTGTCAACCTGGGTCAATTTTCAACTAATAACTGCGGACGAAACAATCCAGCCAATTCGATCCAAAGAAAACTTATTATCGTTGGAATGCGGAGACAATGTGCTGGTTTAGAGGTAAAAGAAGTTCTGTACAAACGACTTGGAAAAACAATTAAAGAGATCAAGCTGGATAACTACTCCAAGGGTAGTTTCCAGAATTTTGAACTGAAGTAGCAATTTTCACCCTGTCTTGATTCGTTGTCTTGTCTCGCTAAACCCTCGGCAAAGCCGAGGAGCGCGAGCCGCTGTCTTGACTGAAACGCACGCTGAGGGAACCTCAGCGCGATTTCAGTCGCAAACCGTCGGCGAACCCGACGAGCGCGAATCGCTTTACCCTTTACTCTCCTTCAATGAATCGTCACCAATTTCCCGCATTAACAAATAAAGCATACTTTAACTATGGTGGACAAGGGCCGATGCCACAAGCTGCCTTAGACGCGATTCTAGCTGGCTATCAGCAGATCCAATCGGCAGGGCCATTTGGACTCAAAACGAGCGAATTGGTGGTGAGAGAGTCAAATTTGACCCGTCAGGCGATCGCTTTGGATCTGGGTGTAACCGCACAGTCGATCGCCCTGACTGAAAATGTCACTGTTGGTTGTAATATTGCGTTATGGGGTCTAGATTGGCAACCTGGCGATCGAATTCTCCTCTCTGACTGCGAACATCCTGGCGTAATTGCGAGTATTCAAGAGATTTGTCGCCGCTTTCAAGTAATCGTGGATATCTTTCCGATTCAGGCTACTTTAAATACTGGCGATCCTGTCGCTGTAGTTACGGCGCAGTTAAAACCGCAAACTCGATTAGTCGTACTCAGTCATGTACTCTGGAATACCGGACAAGTATTACCTTTAGCTGAAATTTCTGCTGGTATTCGCCAATATCCAGATGCAGATCGACAGATTCGGATCTTAGTAGATGCGGCTCAATCGGTGGGTTTATTACCACTAAAGTTAGATGAGTTGGGGATAGATTTTTATGCATTTACCGGACATAAATGGTGGTGTGGGCCTGAAGGTGTGGGAGGATTGTATATTCATCCCAATGCAATGAACAGTTTAGCCCCAACATTTATTGGTTGGCGGAGTTTGGATTATAGTCAGCCAGATTTACCACTAATTGGTGATGCTCGTCGTTATGAAGTTGCGACATCTGCCTATCCTCTATATGCTGGATTGCGTGCGGCAATTAAGATCCATCAAGATTGGGGTAGTGCGATCGACCGAGCTACTAAAATTGTTAGTTTAGCCACTTATCTATGGGAAAGTTTACAACGATTACCAGAGATTAAATGTCTGAATCATACCGCTCCTCGATCGGGTTTAGTCTCTTTTCAGGTTGGGTCGAGAAATCATGGTAAATTAGTTCAATCATTAGAACAAGCAGGTTTTTATCTTCGCACGATTGTCGATCCCGATTGCATTCGTGCTTGTACTCATTATTTTACTACTACTGCTGAGATCGATGAGTTAGTTCAATGTTTAACTAAGCTGACGTAGATATCGATTTATAGCAATCCTACGTGAGATGCCTAACCCTAAGGCGGGCATACTTCCACAGGCTCAGTACAAGTAGAGCAACGCGCCTACAGGTTAATGTTGCTGCTAGAAATTCAAATGGGGCGATCTAATTAATTTCAACTTAATAACTTTTACCCTTTCTTTCTCCCCACTTGCTCCACTACTTAATTTAGCCTCACACTAGATTACCCATGTCAAATCCTACGATTTATATTGCCATTACCGATCATGGTTTCGGTCATGCTGCAAGGACTGCTTCGATTGCTGGACATCTCCAACAGCTATTACCATCAATTAAGTTGATTGTGGTAACTACCGCACCAAGATGGTTATTGGAATGTTATATCGATGGAGATTTTATCTATCGTCAGCGCAGTTTTGATGTGGGAGTAGTTCAGGCGGATAGTCTGAAGATGGATCTGGATGCAACATTAGTTCGATGGCAAAATATCCTTTCTAAAAAGGACGAAATAATTGCCCAAGAAGTGGCATTTTGTCAAGAGCATGGTGTAGATTTAGTCTTTGGCGATGCGCCGCCATTGACAACATTAATAGCCAAGCAATTAGGTGTTCCCTGTTGGATGTCGGGTAATTTTGGGTGGGATTTTATTTACCAAGATTGGGGCGATCGATTTAAGTCCATTAGCGACTGGATTAGTGAATGTTATGGACTATGCGATCGATTATTTCGCGTTCCATTGCATGAGTCAATGGAACGATTTCCTATTATTGAAGATGTGGGTTTGACTGGTGGAGATCCTAAATATCCACTAGAGGAACTCCGAGATAAGTTTAATCTAATTCAGCCTAAAAATGGAACGATATTACTCACATTTGGCGGATTGAGTTTAGATGCAATTCCTTATCAGAATGTCAGTCAGTTTCCAGAGCTTCAATTTATCACACTCGATCGCACTGCGCCAGATTTACCCAATCTCATTAAAGTCCTAGATCGAGCTTATCGTCCGGTTGATTTTATGCCATTGTGCGATCGAGTTGTCTCAAAGCCAGGTTATTCAACCTATGCAGAAGCTTTGAAATTAGATATTCCCATTGTCTCACTTACCCGCGCTGGCTTTGCTGAAGCCGAAGTGATCCTCAATGGAATGCAAGATTATGGCTATCATCAAGTGATTAGCCCCGACCAATTTTTCAACACTAACTGGGATTTTCTAAATCAATCTTTACAGCCACCTAGAATTAATCTTAAGTTGGCAACAGATGGGAATGATTTTATTGCGAGATCGATCGTTAATTATTTAGGTGGTCAATCAGTTTAGAATCAATTTTCAATTTTTAACTAATGTAACTATGGCTCATTACCAAAAACTTCTGACTATTCCCAGTACACCCAAATCCTTTGTTAAAATCACTTCCCAGATAAATCGTATTGTCACTGAATCAGGAGTTAATACCGGATTATGTACCCTCTTTCTGCGGCATACCTCTGCAAGTTTAGTAATTCAAGAAAACGCCGATCCTGACGTATTAATCGATCTGGCGAACTTCCTTGCTAAGTTAGTACCTGAAGACGAGAAATACATTCATTCTGCTGAAGGGAAAGACGATATGCCCGCACACATTCGGACAGCACTTACCCACACATCCGAACAGATTCCCATCATGCGAGGTAATTTAGTCTTGGGGACATGGCAAGGAATCTATCTGTGGGAGCATCGTCAACACCGTTACAATCGCGAACTAGTCGTGCATATTAGTGGTGACTAGATGAGTGGTCATTTGCTTAATTAATTCTAATTCTTGTCTGAGTGGTGGTAAACCATAGCCTAACGAGATCGCTTTCGTACTGTCTAGAGAAACATCTGCCGCCCTGGGAGCTGCCATCACCAAGTCTTGCTGATATATTGGCGATACTAGAGCTAGATCGAATTCAAACACTTCTGCAAGCAACTTACCAAAATCATAGCGAGAGATGCGTTCTTTGCCGCCTAAGTTAATAATCCCTGACGTAGATGATTGCAACATCATTAATAAGCCCTGAGCGGCAGTTCTTGCACTCACTGGCGTGCGAAATTCATCGATAAATAATCCCAGCTTTTGCTGAGAATATAACGCTTTAATCCAAGGCTGGATAAAACTAGTAGCTGTCGGTGGTGCCATCCCAAACATCAATGGCATTCGACAGACAGTAGCTCGATCGTAAGTAGTTAAAATATCACATTCGGCAGCTACTTTTTGTTCGCCATAGATATTAATTGGTGAGACTGGATCTGTTTCTAGATAAGGTGGCTTAGTACCATCAAAAACTAGATCGGTAGAGGTAAAGACAAAGGGAATCTTTGCATCGGCACAAATTTTGGCTAGTAGTTGAGATGCCGACACATTAATTTGATAAGATAGCTCTGGATACTGTTGACAAAAATTTGGTTTAGAAGCAGCCGCAGTATGAATTATCGCATCTGGTGCAATTCTATCGATCTCCGCTTTTAGCAGATCTAAACTCGTAAGATCGAGCCGATCTATATTAACATTTGGAATCTCGATCGACTGTTGATAATAAGTACCATATACTTCCCATTCTGCACGAGCAAGTTGGCACAAATTCCAGCCCAGAAAGCCACTCGCACCAGTAATCAAGATTTTCGGCATAGTTAAGAAAATATTAAGCTTTTGGGACAATTTCCACTCTAGCTAACTCTAGGTTCGGTTATCGCCCGATCGCAAGTGAATCTGTATTTTTGTATACTAATGTTAAGGAGAATTTATCTTTACTGAGTCGAAAAGTTAAGATAATAAGGAATAGCGTAACGAAAGTTAACGTTATCACTCAATAATTATGAGAGTACAACTCGATCGAGTAGGAGCAAATTTCCCAACGTGAGCCAGCAACAACTTGCCCAACTGCGCCGTTACAATCCCCAAGCGATTGCTAGTTACTATAATAAACGTCCGTGGCTAGTCATCTGGCGGGCAATAACTATAGTCTGGCTGTTCGCAGGATTCTTGATTGGTTTGCTACTCGATCGATCTGTCGGAAATATTGAAGCAAATAAATACGATCGAGCGAGTCAACTCCGCGAGATTCTAACACATTTAGGCCCTACTTATATTAAAGTCGGACAAGCACTCTCGACTCGCCCCGATTTAATCAGACAAGACTTCTTAGATGAATTAATTAAGCTACAAGATCAGCTCCCACCGTTTGATAATGAGTTGGCGATGCAGATTATCGAGTCTCAACTCAAAAAGTCTGTAGAAGAATTATACAAAGAAATTTCGCCTCGTCCGGTTGCTGCGGCTAGTTTAGGTCAGGTTTACAAAGCTAGACTATATAGTGGCGAAGAAGTCGCTGTAAAAGTCCAACGCCCTAACCTACTGCCAGTCATCACTCGCGACTTATACCTGCTGCGGTGGGCTTCTACTTGGATTAAACCTTTACTACCACTGAATTTAGGTGATAATCTCACGATTGTAGTTGATGAGTTCGGGACTAAATTATTTGAAGAAATCGACTATCAGAATGAAGGGCGCAATGCTGAGAAATTTGCTGCTAACTTCCAAGACGATCCTACTGTTAAAGTTCCATCGATTTATTGGAGATACAGTAGTCACACAGTACTCACTCTAGAGTGGATTGATGGAATTAAGCTTACCGATTTAGAAGGGATTCAAAAAGCTGGACTCGATCGAGATAAACTGATTAAGGCGGGTGTCACGTCGGGGATGAGACAGCTATTAGAATTTGGTTTCTTTCATGCAGATCCTCATCCTGGTAATCTATTTGCGATGGCAGATGGACGGATGGCATTTATTGATTTTGGGATGATGGATCAACTGACCCAGCATACCAAAGAAACGATCGCCGGATCGGTGGTTCACTTAATTAACAAAGATTATCTCTCGCTTACTGATGATTTTGTCAAACTGGGATTCTTAACTCCTGACATCGATATTTCCCCAATCATTCCAGCTCTAGAGAAAGTACTAGGGAATGCAATGGGTGAAAGCGTTGGAAATTTCAACTTCAAAACCGTCACTGATGAATTTTCGGGCTTGATGTTTGAATATCCCTTCCGCATCCCCGCTCAATTTTCACTGATTATTCGTTCCCTCGTCACCCAAGAAGGTGTAGCTCTGAGCCTCAATCCCGAATTTAAGATTGTCGAAATTGGCTATCCTTACGTCGCGCAAAGATTACTTAATAGTGAGACTCCCGAAATGCGTCGGCGACTGGTTGAAGTCATCATCAAAGATGGTAAATTGCAGTGGGAACGGCTGGAAAATATGATCGGTATTGCTCGTAGTGATAGCAACTTCGATCTTCTACCTACGGCACAATTGGGTTTCCAATTTCTGATGTCTGCGGAAGGAAAATCTCTTCGCAATCAGCTTGTGATGGCATTGACAGAAGATAATCGTCTCCACCTGTCAGAAGTTCAACAGTTGTGGGCTTTGGTGAGAGAGGAATTAGAGCCAGCTAAACTATTAAATATTGCTTTCAGTGCTTTCGCTGAAAATCTCCCTAAAGCAATTGGCGATCTTTCTACTGCGGGTGTCAATTCTTTATTTGGTTCCCTCACAAATAGTCGTAAGTAAAACTTACTCCTTTCCCAGTTTCAAATTAGACATCTAGGGCAGTGGGTGAATGGACAGATGGTGAATCGAGATCGTCTATTTCTTGAGTGGGAAAGGGTAAATAACTCGATCGGCTAAATGAGCTAAAATCAGTAGGGGCAATGCATTAATTACCCCTACTGATTTTTTAGATACGACTTAATTTTAATGTCCGATCTCGTTTTATTTTGGCATCGCAACGATTTAAGAATTTCCGATAGCATTGGTTTATCGCAAGCATGTCGCACCAATGCTAGAGTGATTGGGGTATTTTGTGTCGATCGAGCAATCCTTTCCCGCGACGACATTGCGCCAGCCAGAATTGTATACATGTTAGGCTGCTTGAAAGCTCTCGCCGAGGATTATACCAAAGCAGGTAGTCAATTATTATTTGTCGATGGAGATCCAGTCGATCGAATCCCCCAATTAGCTAGTACTCTACAAGCTAGAGCAGTATACTGGCATCACGATGTCGAACCATATTCCCAAACTCGCGATCTTCGAGTAACTACAGCCTTAGAAGCCCAAAATATCCAAATCCACACCAATTGGGATCGGCTGCTTCACGATCCTACCACCATTAGAACGGGCAATAAACAGCCCTACTCAGTCTACACACCCTTTTGGCGGAACTGGAATAGTCAACCCAAGCCAGCCCCAGTAGCCGTCAAACTACCAGCGAGCGAATTAACCCCCGCCGAAAAACAGGCTCTGACACAACTACCAACAATTAACCTCCCTACCGCTGCGGAACTAGGATTTACGTGGGAAGAGCCGCTAATTTTCGAGCCAGGTACCAATGCAGCCCAACAACAGCTAGAAACATTCTGCCGCAAATCGATCTTCAATTACGACGAACAACGTAATTATCCGGCAATCTCTGGCACCTCCGGCATGAGTGCCGCCCTCAAATTTGGGACAATTGGAATTCGTACTGTCTGGGCTGCGACAACCGAAGCTATGAATGAAACCAGGAGCGACGAAGCGCGTGCGGGGATTACCACCTGGCAACAAGAATTAGCATGGCGAGAGTTTTATCAACAAGCCCTCTATCATTTCCCCAGCCTAGCCCAGGGAGCTTACCGCGACCACTTTAAACAGTTTCCCTGGACAAATAACGAAACTCACTTTAAAGCCTGGTGTGAAGGCAAAACGGGCTATCCGATTGTCGATGCCGCCATGCGCCAACTCAATCAAACTGGCTGGATGCACAATCGCTGTCGAATGATTGTGGCTAGTTTCCTGACTAAAGACTTAATTATTAACTGGCAATGGGGCGAGAAATATTTCATGCAAACCCTCATCGATGGAGATTTAGCAGCGAATAATGGCGGTTGGCAATGGAGCGCATCGAGTGGGATGGACCCCAAACCATTGCGGATTTTTAACCCCTATACTCAAGCCCAAAAATTTGACGCTGAAGCTGATTATATTCGTCAATGGGTGCCAGAGTTAAAATCTGTAGATACCAAAATGATTCTCACTGGCGATCTTTTACCACTAACTCGCCATCAGGTAGGCTATCCGCTACCGATCGTCGATCATAGCGTCCAACAGCGGCTATTCAAAGAATTGTATGCCAGTGTCAAAGGTTCTGTGTAGGGAGATTTGCCCTAATATTCTATGAAATAACTGTACTGAAGGTGAGTGATACTCGGCGACCTCGTGGCCAAGACCTTCCACAAAACTTGTCACTCTTGCGAGCAGAAATGGCATGTTGCCAATTGTAACGTGATTCACCAGCAAGGACTAAAAGACTACAACATTTAATTGATTGTTGCTGGTGGGGTTGGGCGGGTTCGTTTCGCCATTAATGGTGCGTTGCGAGGATTTCTAGCATCACGCGGCGTTTTTATGCGGGGGGAACCCCCGCATAAAAAAACGACAAGACACCCGCCATCTACGACATATGGGAATAGGTTTGAATTTGGAATTGCTGAAATCCAGGCACATAATTCAAACCTTTGACTGAGATCGGCATCGCTTCTATCGATCGAGTGAGCATAACTATTAAGGTTATTTAATTTATGAAGAAGTGTTTTGGATTAGTTTTCGAGGACGACCACCTTTTTTGCCGTTCTCACGAGACGAAAGAGCTTTAGCAGGTGATGAAACTTTGCCACCTGCTGCGCCTAATTGTGACATCCAATTTTTAGTTCCAAAAATACCGATTAGTAGAGCTGGAATACTAAAGCTGACACCTAATGAATCCCAGTGAATACTATCGCCAGAGCTAGGCATCCAGAAATCGGCGAGAGCTTTAGGGGATGCATCTGCAAGTCCTTGAGCGAGTTCTGGTGGAAAGCTGAAGATCGCATTATTAGTTAACTCGATCGAGATAATATTGTCTTGAGGTAAGTAACAAGCAGATCGAGCGCGTGGTTCAGTTTGATTAGCTCGTTCTCCTTCTGCTCTAGCGGCTTCAATTTGAGATGATAAATTTTCTTCTGTTAATAAGTGTTGCCATTTATTTGTTGCCATGATATTCATTCCATATTTCTATTAAATACTCTTGATGGTCTGCGGCTAGATTTAATGCATTGATAATATCTTTATTTCTAACATCTTTAGCTGTGATTTTAACTAAAGATGGAGGCTCTACAGTGGAGCCAATATTAATTTTAATGTACCCTGTTCTCGAACCACGCTTCCGACCTTTGAAAACATGAACATGCGCTGGCTGGTGGTCGTTGGTAAAAATATAAACGAATAGATTACTCTGCGGATCGGATAAGACTTGTGGCATACGATCGTATTTTAACCTATTCGTTAGGTTTTTTCAAATATTTATTATCATAGGGCGAAAAGTCGAAAATAGTACAGAACTCGATCTCCATGTGAAATCCCAGAGCTGACGGGGGCGGTGATGTGGCAAGATAAGGGGAGGATTATATCAACTTTTTTTAGAGATGCAAACGGGCAAAAATTCTATATTTAGTCGCTGGCGACAATGGTTACAGACTGGGATAGCAACCATGCTGATCCTCAGTTTATCGGCAGGAGTTAATGCTGCAACTCTACTACCATCGGGTAATGCGATTACTGACGGACAGGCGATCTTGCGATATGCACTCCCGATCGATAATAAACCAGTGCGGGAACTTCAGAATAGTTTGGAAGATATTTCAAACCATCTGCGGGGGAAACAGTGGAGTTCGATTAGTGGGGATGTCAAGAAAGCTGCTGCGGTATTGAAAACTAAGCAAGCCGACATCTTGAAAAGTGTGCCAGAAGCGAAGCAAGCGCAAGCACAGACTTTAATTAACGAGATTCAGACTAGTGTTGATGCTCTAGCTATTTCAACGGAAGCCAAGGATAAGCCACAGGTTCAAGTCGAACGCGCTCAGGCTCTAGCGAAAATTGGTACGCTCGAAGCTGCAATGGTGACTGGTTTTCCCTATACAGTGCCAGCAGAATATAGCAATATACCACAACTCCAAGGTCGGGCGACGATCGCGCTCAAGACTACCAAAGGCGATATTAACCTAATCGTAGATGGCTATAGTGCTCCAGTAACGGCGGGTAATTTTGTCGATCTCGTCCAACGGGGATTTTATAATAATCTCGCTTTCACCCGCGCCGAGAATGATTATGTCCTCCAAATTGGCGATCCTCCCGGCGATGAGGTGGGTTTCATCGATCCCAAAACCAAAAAATATCGGGCGTTGCCATTGGAAGTAATGGTCAAAGGCGATAAAGAGCCAATGTATGGCATTACGATGGAAGACGCTGGACGATTCCGTGAGGAGCCAGTTTTACCTTTCTCCTCCTATGGTGCTGTCGCGATGGCTCGTTCCGATGCCGATCCTAATGGTGGTTCGTCTCAATTCTTTTTCTTTCTATTCGAGCCAGAATTGACTCCAGCCGGACGTAATCTTCTCGATGGACGCTACACTGTATTTGGTTATGTAACTTCGGGACAGGAAGTGCTCGGACAACTTAAAGCCAATGACAAAATTGAATCTGCAAAAGTGATTGAGGGTGCAGATTTATTGAAGGTATCAGCGAGGGAGACTTGATGCGCAATTTTGAATCAAAAATCCAAAATTAGCTCCCAATCTCAATTATTTTGGGCGTTGCTGAATCGATATACGGTCTTGTACTTCTGAGAAAAATTAGCGTTTCTCTCTCTGAAGCTTCTCGATCTCGTTCATCCCTGAATTCAGCAACGCCTTAGTTTGAACCATCATTAGGACTAACAACTGTGCTGGGTGTGGCTGCTGGTGATGGAGAAGTAGATTTACCCTGAGCTAGTAACAAACTGCCAGCAACAATTGCCATTAAAATGATCGAGACAACTGCTCCTAATACCAAGGGTTTTTTGCTATTAGTGTCTGGCTGCTTCGATCCTTTCTCAGCATAGATCCGCTGACGTTCGATATCGCCACTGTTAGTTTCGGGACTACTGAGCAATAAAGTGTCAGAATGAACGAAAGGAACAGTGTCATTGCGGAGATCCTGGAGCACAGTGCTTTGTCCGGCTTCAATTGGTTGTTTTACTTGACAGTGAACGAGTGCAATTGTGGCGTTATCATGTCCATTCTGCGTATTTGCCATGTTGATCGTGCGCTGACAAGCCGTTGCCAGATCTACCTTGCCTTCTAGTACGGGCAAAATCTCGGTTTGCCAGTACTGAACTACTCGATCGCGATCGCTGACTCCATCAGAACATAGCAGGAAAATACATTCTTCATCAACGATCGTTCTGCGGATATTTGGATGGAGTGCTGTCGAAGAATTCATCCCCAAGGCTTGAAATAACGAACCAGAACTATTCATGCCCAAGGCTTCCCGATATAAAACGCCGCTGAGTCGGACTTCCCGTGTTGCCAGATCGTCATCTAAGGTCATTTGATGACAACCAGTGCGCGTAATCCGATAGACCCGACTATCGCCAATATGGGCGATATAAGCCTCATGGCCGTAGATCAGGCTCATTACCATTGTCGTCCCCATTCGCTCGCGTTCTTGGCGATTTTCGCTGTCATTGCGGAGACTAATTTGGTCGTTGGCAACACAGGTAGAATTTTCGATTTGAATCGTAATACTATCAGGATAGCGATTTTCGGGTTTGTTGAGGACGTTTTCGATCCGCCGATGAATGGTATCGATCGCCAAAGCGGAAGCTACTTCTCCACCTTGATGCCCGCCGACTCCATCGCAGACGATCGCTAGACTGAGATCGTAGCCAGTGTTTTGATACAGTGGCGAGCCACTGGCTGGATAACAAGCATCTTCATTCTGTTCTCTGGTCGGGCCAGTATGACTGAGGGCAAGATAATTACAATTGAGAAATTGTTTTTGACCGACAGTTCGCAGTGCTTCATCTAGCATGGCAATTAACTGCGTTGCTGTCGTAATTTCTTCTTTGACTAATTGAATGCAGACTTTCTCCAAGATTTGGGCAATGCCAATCCGAGCCTGCTTTTGCCACAGTTTCCAGATTTTACCCAGTTCGGATAATTTGGGTGGATTAGCTCCATTGGGCATCAACTCGATGACCCGTAACAGTCCACCTTCAACCCGTAATAATTCTGGATTGAGCAACGTCCGACTTACGCCTTCAACCTGCATCGAGTCCCAGAGATTGGCGATTTGCCACAGCCAATTGAGTTGGCGCATCGATCCCGCTGTTTTCCAACTTTCAGTAATTTCGGGCATCACTTTACCCGCAAATGCCGCGCCCAAACCCTCGCTATAAATCGGTGCTTTTTCCAGCAACCAGATCGTGCTACTACGTCGCCCCGATCGATTGAGTGGAATCGATCCATAAACTTGGGGAATGTGAGGACGGTGTCCAACTAACCGGAGGTAAGGTTCGATCGCTTCTGTTACTTTCTCGACCACTTCTGGTTGCCAGCCTGGTTTAGTGTCCAACAATACCCGATTATTAACGACGATATAGCGGTTATTCGCCAACGTCTGACCGATTTTTAAACTGAGCGCATCTTCGCCCACAGTCCACAAGTAAACTTTGGGGATAGCTGTCCGACAATGAGCACAAAAATTATGACTCACTGGATTAGGAGCCTGACATTCAGGGTTTTGGCAGACGATTTTTGCCTCTAGTTGGTTGGTCATGGGGTTCGGGGTGCTCCAGTCAGCCGATAGTTTGCGCTATCATGGCAAGTCAGGTGTATTGCTTGAGGTAATTTCGGTCGGCAGATTTTGAGAACCGCAATGCAGTCAATCCAAATTTTAACCTGCGATCGCGTGCGAGTCTCTATAATCTATAAAAATAAATCGGCCCAATCTTATAAGTACCCATGATTCACCCAAATCGAACACCTTTACCCCTCAAAAGTGGAGATTTGTTACAGGTCATTGCACCTAGTGGGAGATTAAGGGAACGAGCTGCACTCGATCGAGGTATCCAGATTTGGCGAGATCGCGGTTATCGGGTAGAAGTAGCCGATCGAGTCACGGAAGGTTGGGGCTATCTCGCAGGAACTGATGTGGCTCGACGCTCCCAATTAGCCGCTGCTTGGGAAGATCCCAACTGTCGGGCAATTCTATGCGTGCGCGGCGGTTATGGCGGGATGCGGCTATTGGAAAATTGGCAGTGGACTTCGATTGCTGAACCCAAATGGTTAATCGGATTTTCAGATATTACGGCATTGCTGTGGAGTCTCGATCGAGTGGGGATTGTCGGGATACATGGGCCATTATTGACCACTCTAGCAGATGAACCTGACTGGTCGCACGATCGACTATTTGGGTTAGTGACTGGACAACCGCTCTCACCGCTTCAAGGCGATAGTTGGGTGGGGGGAGTGGCGACAGGTCGATTATTACCGTGCAATCTGACAGTAGCTACCCATCTACTTGGTACTCCATTTCAACCAGATTTAACTGCGGCAATTTTGGCGATCGAAGATGTCACTGAAGCTCCCTATCGGATCGATCGATTACTCACCCACTGGCGGCTCACTGGAGCCTTGTCAAAGCTTGCAGGTATTGCGATCGGTCGATTTAGTCAATGCGATGCTCCTGAAGGGATCTCTAGCTTTACAGTGGCGGAAGTGCTACGCGATCGACTCACCGATCTTCAGATTCCCATTGTCGCCAATCTCCCCTTCGGACATGACGGCTGTAATGCTGCACTACCAGTCGGAGTTGAGGCAATTCTAGATGGGAATACAGGTCAACTCAAGTGCTAATTTAACCTAGTGAATAGTGGATGGTGGATATGTAGATGGTAAATTAAGTTAAACCTTTCCCATTTACCCTTTACCCTTTCCTACCCTCTATTCAGAACTAAAAACTTAGGCTATCATGGTGGTTATGGTCTGGCTGCGACGTTGGTGACTGCCAATAACGTTTTTTGATCTATGCTTGAATTTTTTACGGGAACTAATGTTGTTCTAGCGGCAGTAGACTGGACTTTTGTATCCAGAAACTTTATGCGCGAACTTCCGGTACCCACCTGGTTTTAACCAGGTCATAAACTGAGGTAAGACGGCGTTGCGGTTGACCTAAATTTTTGAGAACCAGAACCTCTAGTATTTATGCTGGGGGTTTTGTTGTGAATCGGGATTCGGGATTAGTTTTACTGATAAAGTGGTATCCGAAGATATTGGATGAGATTAAGCAAATAATGACACCACAAGATTTGATGAAGCAGGAAGTCGGAAAGGCTGCTGCGGCGAGAGTACAGTCTAATTCGATCGTGGGATTGGGTACTGGTTCGACAACTGCGTTTGCGATCGAGTACATCGGCAAACGATTGGCTGCTGGCGAAATTACCAATGTCAAAGGGATTCCCACTTCTTTCCAAGCCAGAGTTTTGGCGAAACAGCATGGTATTCCCCTAACTACTCTAGATGAAGTCGATCGCATTGATATCGCGATCGATGGTGCCGATGAAGTAGATCCTCAAAAGAATCTGATCAAAGGTGGTGGTGCGGCTCACACTCAGGAGAAAGTCATTGATGCGCTGGCAGCGCAGTTTATCGTAGTCGTAGACAATACCAAACTCGTAGATAAACTTGGAAGCACTTTCCTGCTGCCTGTAGAAGTCATTCCAATGGCGGTGACTCCAGTCATGCAAGCGATTGAAAAACTCGGCGGCAAACCCCAACTGCGGATGGGTATTAAAAAAGCTGGCCCAGTTGTCACCGATCAGGGTAACTTAGTAATTGATGTGAAATTCGACTCGATCGATAATCCCGCCGAGTTAGAAAAGACCCTCAATAATATTCCTGGCGTGCTGGAAAACGGTCTTTTTGTCGGCGTAACAGACTTAGTGTTAGTTGGCGAAGTTCAGGGCGATAAAGTCATCATCAAGGAAATGTAGATATTAGGTGTTAGGAATAGCAGTATTAGAGGTTTAATTCTCCATTTCAGCAACCCCTCCCCAGCTTAATACCTAGAGCCTATATGCAAAACAAACGAGGTGTTAACATAGAGTTAACACCTCATCCATAATATTTGCTAAAACTAGGTAAATCTAGTCGTAGGCTTTTTTGCCAGTGAACTTAATCTTAGAAGGATCGGGATTGCTACCGATGTTCCGAGCTACACTACCAACAGCTTCCCGTCCAGCATTCACTTTCTCAGGAAATACACCATCATTGGGATGGAGTAATGTCGTGTCACCTTTAGGGGTAACACGGTAGACTTTGTAATCGGTGATTTTGAACTTACGTAATTGAGTACCAAGCGCGAGACACTGCTCTTTCCGAGCC
This sequence comes from Chamaesiphon sp. VAR_48_metabat_135_sub, assembly GCF_031418915.1. Classification (NCBI taxonomy): domain Bacteria; kingdom Bacillati; phylum Cyanobacteriota; class Cyanophyceae; order Gomontiellales; family Chamaesiphonaceae; genus Chamaesiphon; species Chamaesiphon sp. VAR_48_metabat_135_sub. The sequence continues at coordinate 35,538 of NZ_JANOJV010000018.1, forward strand.
AAGTATAAGAGGTTTTCCCCAGATACCATTGTCGCTGCACCGCCAGTAGGCATTTCAAATACTTGTTGCTTAGGACTAGTCCAAGTAATTCCGTATTTTTCTTCTACATCGGCTTTGCTGAGTAAGCCACCAGTGCTGCCACCAAAAATCGGTGTTGTGCCAGTTAGTTTATCTGCCATAAAACTGCTAGTTGTAGGGTTTTAGGGAATATTACCACTCTGTCTGGGCACGATCGCCATCTCGTCAAGAACTGTAACAGTTGGGAGAGGGGAGTTGGGAGCTTTCAAGTCAGCATTCCCTTGTTATCTCGTTTTTATTGCGTTAAAAAAATAGTTAACACAACGATCGATTCTATGACTACTAATCCTACTGCGATTTCCTTGCTGGTTGCTCCCGCTCGCGTGATGCGGGGACAAAATGCGCTTGGGGATGCGATCGAGTATATCCTCAGATTAGGTCAACGTCCGCTGATAATTGGTGGAGAACAGAGTTTAAAGCTGAGTCAATTGCAGGTACTACTCGATCGACCGGAATTAGAGATCGATACAGTAAAATATACTCCAGACTGTTGTGAAACTAGTCTCGATCGATTAATCCAAACCGCCTCAGCACATCAAGCCGATCTGATCATTGGTATTGGTGGGGGAAAATGTTTGGATACTGCCAAGTTATTAGCCCATCGGCATGAACTACCAGTGGTGACGATTCCCACTTCTGGAGCGACTTGTGCGGCTTGGACAGCCTTGTCAAATATTTATTCTGAGTCAGGCGCATTTCTGGATGATGTTAGTCTCGCGAAATGTCCAGACTTATTAATCCTCGATTATGGTATCGTCGCTACCGCACCAGCACGGACACTAGTAGCTGGCATCGGTGATGCGATCGCCAAATGGTATGAAGCTTCAGTCAGTAGCGGTCATTCATCCCAGACATTACTCATCGCCGCAGTTCAGCAGGCACGAGTACTCAGGGATATTCTATTCCAAAAATCGGCAGCCGCGATCGCTCATTGTGGGGGCGAAGACTGGCAAGAAGTTGTCGATGCCACTGTCCTCCTCGCAGGGGTAATTGGTGGGCTAGGTGGTGCCCAGTGTCGCACTGTAGCCGCCCATGCCGTCCATAATGGTCTCACACATCTCCCAGGCAGTCATCATGCCTTACACGGCGAAAAAGTGGCCTATGGGATTTTAGTCCAATTGAGACTAGAGGAAATGCTCCAAGGAAACCAGTTAGCCGCTACAGCCAGACAGCAGTTGCTCGATTTCTACACGACAATTGGGTTGCCAAAAACTTTAGCAGATTTGGGTTTGAGTGAAATTACGATCGCTCAACTACATCATGCGGCGACACTTGCGTGCAAACCCGATTCCGATTTGCACCGCTTGCCTTTTCCCGTGGTGCCGGAACAATTAGTCGCAGCAATGGTATCGACGACAATTGTCGAGCGAATGGCTGAAATCGATCTGATTAACGATCTGGTTTAGAACCATGACATTTTGATAATAATTTCTGGAGTTCGAGGGGTGCTTCATTTAAAGAAATTGACTTTGTTGCAGGGCATCCAAACCCAAAACTTTCGATCTCGCCACTATCCTTAAACTTAACTTTCAATGGTATCGAAGCCCGATCGAAGATTGCAACATAATTATTCCCTTCTTCGATAACTCTTTGATAAGCTCCCAACCATTTTTTCAAGCTCTCCACTAAATTGCGATCCTGAATATTACTACCTGGAGGGGCAGAGTTATAGCGAAAAATTCGATCGATAATAATTTCTGGAGCTGGCTGTGCCATTACAGTTAAGTCCATCGATGCTACGATCGACAATAATGTACCCACCACAGCTACTCGATTGGCAATTTTCAGATTCAGCTTCTTTCTGTTCATCGATATCACGATTTTCATCCTCTTTCGATCGACCGGACGATATATATAGATCGATCTTAGCTTGAAATTTCGATAACAATCGAGCAAACTTATTAAGATCTAGTTCAATATCCACCACCATTAGAATTGAAAATCTGTCCAGTCATCCATTGGGCATCATCTGTCACCAACCAACCAATTAATCGTGCGGCATCTTCGGGCATTCCCCATCTTCCTTGGGGATTAGCAGCACGAATGAATTCATATACTTTATCATCTGCCCAACCTGTATCTGTGGCACCAGGATTAACAGTATTTACCGTAATTCCCCGTGGAATTAGATGAGCGGATAAACTCAACGTTAATTGATGTATGGCACCTTTGGAAGCAACGTAAGCAAGTTCGCTCGGCATGGGAGTGAGATGTTGCCCAGAAGTTAGCAACACGACTCGTCCACCAGCACTTTTGTGATGTTGCTTTGCGAAGGCTTGCGTCAGCAGTAATGTCCCGCGCACATTGATTTGAAAATGGGTGTCGATATCTACTGGGGTTAGTTGTTCCAAATTTCCCATCGTGCTGTAGGTATGGTTCGCAATTAAAATGTCCACATGTCCAAAGGCTTGCACCGCTGCATCCATCATTAGATGAGGCACGGTAGGATTGAGAAAGTTTCCTTCACCGTGGGCAATCCGCGTGCCATGCGCCTGAAGTTCGGTTATCAGTGCGGAAACCCCGTCAGGATCGGCTCCCCACTCCCGATCGGCATCGTAGGGGGAAAAAGAGTGAACGAACACATCTGCACCCATTGAGGCGAGTCTTTGCGCGATCGCAAAGCCAACTCCTTTCCGCCGACTCACGCCTGTAACTAGTGCAACGCGACCTTTTAAAACTGCTTCAGGCATAATTGTTTTTGAGCTATCGTCTACAAGACATCGGAATCTAGGGCATGAATATGATTGTCTCGGAGAAATTGCATATTTACCGATCGAACCGGAGCCTGAGTTGCTGCATCTAGTCGATCGATAGTACCTCTAATTCCACCGCCCATTACCATCGTCCACCAATCCTCTGGAGTAGCGACATGATTGCTGTCTGTTTCGGTAAACACTTTTACTCACATTTTGGATCGATGCATAGATACTATTACTACTAAAACCCTTGGGGAACCTCAGATTTACGCTGATTACTTGCGATTGCAATTAATCGCCTAGTTCAACTTTGGACAAGCAGCATTTATCCGTCTGGCGGTGGGGCACTGCTGCTCCAAGCAGGGCTGATTGTAGGCATCATCTGCTTCTGGTGCAGGGGGTATTTGTCCGAAAATCATCTTGCAACTGAGATCCTCAAAGTTGGGTGTCATGGTGAGGGGAATCCCAAACTTCTCGGTGAAAAAATCTTGAGTGGGCACTTTGCACATATTTACGCACATCCCGACACAACCACTATCTGCGAGGTAACGGCATTTTTTGATATAGACAGCCGAAGGTTGCGATCGAACCGTTCCATCTGCCAAGCTGATCTCAGCTTGTGCAACCTCACAAGGCCCTACCAGCCACTCGAACAGTTTTGCGGCGAACCAAGCATTTAGCACGCATACCAATCGTGTCGGCGAGAAAAATGTCCGAATCGCCCAGATTACTGGGGCAGGTACTAATGATTGCAGCACTTTGGCGACAACTACTTGCTGTTGTTGAGCATTCCGCCCCTGCATAATTTTTTTCGACAAATCGACAAAACCGCCGTAGCCGCTGACATCGGTACCCGCACCCAGAGCCTGAGCCATTTTGTGCGAAAATAGCCGAATAAACAATCGATCGACTAAATTGTCTTTGTATTCGTCTGTGACAATAGTTTGTACGGCTTTAGGCTGCATAGCTTTCCTTCAGATCGGAGCGTCAAGATTCACTCTTTACGATCTTAACTGTATTTTTCATTGTTGCCAGTGGTAAAAACATCAATCAGCAGGTATCTGAAATGCATTAAAAAAGCTGGGTAGACACCCAGCTAAAATTAGATTGATTGAGGTTGTAGCGAGAATTACATTAATCCGAGGAAATGCAATACACCTTGTCCAGTGACCAATTCAGTAACGACAGCGGCAACAAAACCAATCATCGCCATGCGTCCGTTCAGGTTTTCGGCCGAACCAGTGAAACCAAATTTCGCTTCATCTTTCTTAGCTTGCATAGTTCTGACTCCAGTAACGTAAATATTTGTGACTGCTTATATAAAATAATGTAACGAATAAATTGAAAAATAGCAACTTATTGGAAATATTTGTAAACTCTCTAGTGACTAGGTAACTAATCATGCATTGAATAAGATATTGACACGTACTTGTCTACATTCGTGCGTTTCAATACTTGGAATAGAGGCTAGCTTTACCCTTTACCCTGCTTGGTGCGCTTTCCCCCACCTCACGATCCGACTTCGCTAGATCCTAGCCGATAAACTATGAACCGTTCTCAGCAACTCGATCGATATTACCAACAAATCCAGTCGATTATCCTCAGCCGCCAAAGTCCAATTACGGGGCTGTTTCCTGCGAGCACGGCAATTACAGCGCATGGCGATTATACAGATGCTTGGGTGAGGGATAATGTCTACACCATCCTAGCCGTGTGGGGATTGGCTTTAGCGTATCGGAAAGTGGATGCACCGCCAGGGCGGTTGTTTGAGCTGGAGCAGAGTGTGGTGAAGCTAATGCGGGGATTGCTGTTTTGTATGCTGCGCCAAGCCGATAAGGTGGAGCAGTTTAAACAGACTCAATCACCGCTGGATGCGCTTCATGCTAAGTATAGTACCCACACGGGGGATGTCGTGGTAGGAGATGATGAGTGGGGACATCTCCAATTAGATGCCACTTCTCTGTTCATCTTGATCTTAGCGCAAATGACCGCTTCGGGGTTGCCAGCGATTTATACGCTGGATGAGGTGAATTTTGTGCAGAATTTGGTTTATTATGTCGGGCGCACTTATCGCACTCCTGATTTTGGATTGTGGGAGCGGGGGGATAAGATCAATCATGGAAGTGTGGAATTAAATGCTAGTTCGATCGGGATGGCAAAAGCGGCGTTAGAGGCAATTAATGGTTTAGACTTATTCGGGGCAAGAGGTTCCCAAGCATCAGTGATTCATGTGTTACCTGATGAAATTGCGCGGGCGCGGTTGACATTGGCTTCGTTGTTACCGAGAGAGTCGAGTTCTAAGGAGACGGATGCAGCATTATTAAGTGTGATTGGATTTCCCGCTTTTGCAGTTACAGATCCGCTGTTAGTAGCACGGACTCGGACTAAAATTGTTGAGAAGTTAGAGGGTAAATATGGATGCAAACGATTTTTGCGCGATGGACATCAGACGGTATTAGAGGATAGCACTCGGCTGCACTATGAGCCAGAAGAACTGCTCAAGTTTGAAGGAATTGAGTGTGAATGGCCGTTATTTTTTACCTATTTATATTTGGATACTTTGTTTAGTGGCGATGTGGTGGGGATTGAGAAGTATCGCAGCTTATTGTTGGCGGTATCTGTAGACGTAGATGGGATGCAGTTATTACCAGAGTTGTATATTGTACCCAAGGATAAAATTGCGGCGGAGCGATCGAACCCACATTCTCAAACACGGATTCCCAATGAGAATCTGCCCTTAGTTTGGGCGCAGAGTTTATATTTTCTGGGAGAGCTATTATTTGATAAATTTCTCGCACCTGGAGATTTAGATCCGTTAGGGCGACATTTGCGGATTGGGAATAAGCGTCGGCGAACTGTCCAGATTGCTTTGATTGCCGAAAATGAGGAGTTACAATTACAATTAGCTGACTATGGAATTGCAGCCCAAATATCGGCACAGATCGATCCGATTCAAGTCCGTCAATCGACCGAACTAGCCGCTGCGTATACTCAAATTGGACGTAATGATAAATTAGGCTTAACTGGTCGTCCAGTGCGAAGATTGCGCAGTTTAACTACTTGCCGAATATTCAATATTCGCGGTGAGACAATTGTCTTTCTACCAGCATTTTTAGACCAACAACAGTTTTATTTGACCCTCGATTACCATTTCCTAGTATCGCAAATTAAGGCAGAGATTGCCTATATTAGCGAACAGTGGACACAGTTAGGCAGACCGACAATGACACTGTTGTTAACTAAATCATTATTGCAAGAAGGTCAAGCTGAATTTCAAGGTCAACAATATTCTTCACCGTTACTAGAACTGATTGCTGAATTTAAGCAAGGTAAATGTAATGGGGTGCCGATCCGCTTGGGGGATCTGAATTACTTAAAACTTACGGCGGGAATAGAACGGATCGATAACTTACATGAATTTGAATTCGATCGATCTGTGGTCAATCCATTAGCACCACAACATTATTATCTCACCTATGCAGCCGATCGCAATCAACCATTAACCAATACTCAAGAGTTTCTATTAGAAGCTGAAACCAGCGTCAAGCTTTTGCTAACACAACTCAGAGGATCTAACAATATTTATCAACAAATCGAATTGCTCCATACTTTAACTAGATTAGAAGGTTTAAACTTTAATACTGGATTTGGTGGTGCTGGAATAAGTGTGACGGTGGCCGATTTACTCGATGAAGTTTACTTCAAAGCAGGTAATTTTAGCGATCGACCTGATTGGGCAATCGTGCGTTATGCGGCGGGTTTATTAGACAAAGTTGATATTAGTTTATCCGATGCTGTCACAGACATTCTCATTGGTGGGAAACAGCTTACGGTGGGGATGGCTTATAGTGAAGCTGCTTTAATTGACGCGCCAATGTCCCATACCGAAATTATTGAGAAGATCGACAAATTCTGTCGTGAGGATATTCGCGATCGAGTATTGACACAAGAGATTATTATCTATCTAGGCTTGTTAATTAAATCGCAGCCAACTTTAGTCAAAGGATTACTAACATTAAGAGTCGGATATTTAATTGTCTTGCTAACTAGTGAGCTAGTAATGGAGCTAGGAATTACTCAAGACGAAGCTTACGAAAAATTGATGGAACTTAGTCCCTTTGAAATTCAAACTAGACTCCATCAAGTTCTCACTGACTATCAAGGTTTAGGCGATACTGTCTTCCAACAAGAATCTCTACATCTAAACCAATCTCAAAATCAAATTGAATGGATTGTAGATCGATCGACCGAGCGAGTGGATACGCCTTCAATTGACTGGCGATATCAGCGACGCAAAGATGGGGCAATCAATCGAGTCGATCGAGATTTCTATCCGAGTGTCTGGCGGTTGCTCGAACATTGTAAAGGACTGACGATCGGTGATAAACTAGAGAAGCGCAATCGTCTGGATAGCGAAATAATTTTATCTGAAATGACTCCAGGTGAGAAGAACTTTGCCCTGAGGATCGAGCATTTGCTCAATAAAATTGTCGCGCCAGAATATCGGCAATTAAACATTGAAGCACTGATGGCACTAGCTGCTTTATCCGAACGCAATCCCGATCTAAATATTGAAGAATACATCGTTCTAGATGTATTGATCGGTCACGCAGTCCGATTGGCTTGGCTAGATGTCGAGCTACCAAAAGCAACAGCTACTCAACTCGACTCGACAGCCTTCGATCCGACTAATTACGAGCGATATAAATCATCTGCTTGGAGTGCTTTTTATCAAAGCTCCCCATATATATGTGCGAGTTATATTGTCAAATCGCTGCAATTCTTGAGCCAGCTAGCAGATAGTCCTACTAAATCAGGAGCACTAGGATGAAAATTGAGGTCAAACTAAATCAATTAACACATCAAGAGTATATTCAGGTTATCAAAAATCGCCATAAATATGCAGGTTTTCCTGATGATGGCGTGACGAATGACCTTTAACTCGGACGATAACGATTGCTCGAGGCAATTGTAAGCCCAGTGTCAGCAGGTAGAAAAGGGGAAATTTAGAGATGCACAAATAGAACTAGTAGGCGACTTGACAATCGATAGCGATCCAGAAGAGTTCGATTAATCAACAAAGAGCAGGATCGATTCACACTTGTCTTCAATGATTTAACTCCTCAGATATTTATAGGATAGACATGTTATTCAGCTAGGCTAGCTGTCTATCCCATTTTTATCTAGTCTAGTCTCGATTATCCCAACAACTATCACTCCTGAATTTAGACTATTTTTTCAAGCGATATGCGGGATTAGTGATATCGATCTTAATATCTTGACGGGTTTTGATTGGTTTAAGATTAATTCCACTAGGACTATTCTTAGTACCATTAACTTGTTGGTTACTAGTCCGTGTCTGATCGACTGCACGGTGGCTACCGTGGTCATTTTGGACATTAGTAGTATTTACCGTATTGCCAACACAAGGACCTGTAGAACCTTGAGTAACTTCATTGCTTTGCTTTCCAGGCTTTTTAGAACCATGCATGGACATTTGGATGCTCGTATCGTTCATCACGCATTGGGCACTAGCATGGGGGGCTGGTAGGGCGATCGAGGCAGATAATGTAATAAGTGAAAGTAAACTAACGGACAAATATGAGGATTTCATGATTTTTGCAGGAAACGATCTTGAAGATTACTACATCACAAGGATCGACGATTCCGTAAATTTCCCCAAAGTTTCACTCAAAGCACATCCATTGCGAACATCCTCGCATTTCAATACTTAGGGCGGCGAAGCCAGAAATATCGACATACTAGGGGTAAAACCGTTGATGAACATCGAAACGTATTGGCAGGGATCGATAGTCGATCGATCTCAATCCAGCAGTAGTTACAGCTATTAGGGACGTGTAACTTGATCGAGTACCAGCAAAACGGGATTAATCTTTCTCCTCACAGAGTTCGACAACTAGATTTATTAATCCTGTGCATTACCCAGGTTGGAAAAATTCTGTTGTAGTTCCTACAACTCTTGCTCTGATTGGTTTTCGACATCAATGATTTGATTTCGGGCTGAATCAATCGATCTAATCAATTCATCCAACTTGATTTGAACTGCTTTAGCATCCCGATTCTGAAAATTTTGACATCAGGAACGTCACAATCGTCGTTCTGGTAGGATCTATGCCGATAAATAGAGAGATATTTTTTGACTAATAAATAATTTTAGGGAATTATATCTGCTTTGACAGTGACACTTTTAACACCTTTAATTTCCATTGCTAGTGGTTTAATTTTATTCAATTGATCCTGCGTTTTTACTACTCCAGATACAGTGAGATCTGCATCTTTTGCCGAGACGGTGAGCTTGCCAACTGGAATATTTGCTTCCAACTTACTTCTTACTTCGCTGGCTAAATCTGCGTCAGCTCGTTTCAGAGGATTGCCTCCCATATTATTGCGTTGCTCTCTGGCTCTGATATCAGCATTTAGTTGCTTTTTGCGGATGTCATTTTGAGCATCGTCTTGCGTTGGATTAGCATTTTCGGCGGTAGAAACGACACCATTAGTATCTGTCGAGCTGGGGGCATCGGCGGCCGTTTTTGCTGTACTGCAAGCTGAGACACTTGCCATTAGTAAGACGCTAATTAGTAAAGTTTTCGTGGAATTTAGTTGATTAGTGCTATTCATCTTACGATCCTTAATTGTAGTTGTTGATAAATCAGTGTCTAGTTAGCTTCACTTTTCAATTGAGTGGCTGAAGACCTTGTTTGAATTTTGATGTCAATCCAACATTTCGCCGATCTATAAATAATGGGTAGTAACTGGTGTTACCGTATATGCTGAGTCACTATGAAAATCATAGGCATACCATTCGTGAATACCATAACGACTGAAGATTGACTTAGCTAAAGTGATATCTGCGGCTGAACCTTCCACCATGACTAGATAATCGCCTTGTGAAACTCGATCGCTATAAACATGAGCGCGATCTTCGGGGATACCTAAGCCCAGTAAGCCACCCGCCAAGCTCCCCGCAGCGGCACCAATAAAGCTGCCTGAGATAGTTGTCGCGATTGCCGTTGCAGCGGCCCCAGCGAGCATAACAGGGCCGACTCCAGGAATTGCGATCGCACCCAATCCGACTAATAAACCAGCCACACCACCGATGGCACTACCGGTGACAGCTCCGGTTTTGGCTCCTTCCTCGGCAACATTTTCATCAGTGCCCAGGTTGCCAATATTCATGAGGGTGCTAGTATTGGCTCCGGTAGATTCAATCTGGTTATTAATGCCGCGTCCTACTACAGAAACTCGATCCATCAGAAAGCCACTATTTTTTAATTCATGTAAGGCAGTTTCAGTTGTTTCGTAATCTGAAAATGTACCGACAGCGCGTTGCTTTAGCATATTTTTTACTCCTAAAATTTAAGAACTTGCTATTTATCGAACTTTTAATGGTTTCTGTGGATACTTCCAGCATATCTAGTTTGCTTGATTAACTCATCTGCCAAAAGGTAGATTTGTTACTATGCCGATTCCACTGAGCGGAAATTATACTAACAAGATAAATAATTTTATAGTTGTTAAATTTACTTTCAGTGATTAACGTCGGCAAACTCTCCGTCATAATGAAGCGATTGGGTACCAAGCCGCTTGTCCCAAAAAGTAAAATATAGCCCGTAGTGTAATGCATACTGACGATGATGAACAGCGTGATGAGCTGGTCCTGTAAACCAGCGGCTACACCAGTGATGAGGGAAATTTACTGGTAATCTTTCGATGCCTAAATGATTGACAACTGCCCAAACTGTCATGGTAATCAGGATGGCAATTACAGTAATGAAGTGAAGTGGAACTATGAAGATAATTGCGACTAAAAATAGGGATTGAACGATCGCTTCTGGTGGATCGAAGGCAAATGATGTCCAGGGTGTAGGATGGTTCGATCGATGGTGTCCTTGATGCCACCTGCGGAATAATAAGGGGTGGTGGAACAATCGATGCAAAAAGTAAAAATAGGTGTCTTGTAGGACGATTGCGAGGGCATAGCTAACAGCTAAATACCAGAGAGGGTATTGATGAACGTCGGCATATAAGCGAGTAATCCCTAATTCATATGCTGAAACGATCGAGGCTGCTGCGAGTGCAAATATAATCGAGGAAAGTACTGAGAGTTTGATATCCCGCCTAATCGATTTCCACGGTGGTGATAGTCTTTTCCTATCGCTCTCATCTTCCCTAGTATTAATAGTGGATGGACTGGAAATTCCGTACAAAAATAGATGCGTTCCTCCTGCCAAGATAAAATATCGCGCGAGGATAATTCCGAAGAAAGCAAATCCATAAAACGCAAATGAGTGGTCGGTCAATTCAGTTTCCTCTGGACAATAGATGGATGAAGTAATAGATAAATTGAGATTGAAGAATGAGAGCTAATATCTTGAGGATATCAAACTCTATCGCAATCCTAAATGAGAAGCGCGGGTCCCTAGAGGGCGGGCATGAGGTAACGCCCCTACGAGTTAACTCTACCGATTTTCATTCTGAGAGGCTGCGCCAACGGAACTCAAATAGGATTGCTATATTCTTCAATCTCATCGCTAATTACTGAACGGGAGGGATGAGTGTTTGAACTAGGCTCCAGTAGTGAAGAAAGCCCTGGTTAGAAGCTAACTCAGTTAGTAATGCAGCTACAAATCCAATCATGGCAAACCGACCATTCCAGTTTTCAGATTGAGGAGTGAATCCCCATCGCCAACGGTTACGATCTTCTTGTAAAGTGGGTGTGTCAAGAATAGGATTGGCAATTCCTTTTGTTGGACTTGTCATGATAGATGTTCTGCTTTATATGGTTATGAGAGCTAGGCTGAATTCGCAAAATGATCCAAAAATGCTTTGTCTAATTTATTCATCACCCTGAACAGATCCTATCAACTATCTATAGGTGTGTATATCTACCAAATGGGTGATTTTCGAGAAACTTGTCAGTGTCAATAGATAGAGAAGACAATCGACCGATGGTGTTATAGCTATTTATAGCGATCCTAACCGAAAAGCTTAACCCCTAGAGGGCGGGCATACCTCGACTTCCCTAGGTACAAGTACTTCGATAAATTTATTACAAGTGAAGTACTATTCTGAGCGAAGAGCTAACAGTCAACATCCTGTCAACAAGCGCACTACCGCCTTGCGACTGAGAAGCAAAACTGGTATTCCGTCAAATTACATTTACCTCTGGAATGCTTACTATTTTTTTAAATAAGTTAAGATCGATACCCTGGATGGGTATATTAGTTGATATCGATTGTTATCGATTGACTTAATTTAGTCCCATTGGGAAATCAGGTGGCATGTTACTAAAGTCACAAGACGTAAGTTATTGTCAACTTGTACGTCAGTTCGGAAATACATCGGAAATTGTGAGTGGGGTAAATTATCAAGGCAATTTATTTGTCCGAGGTAATTCGTATCCTCAACAGCAACGTCAGTTAGCAATTACAGAAATGCGTCGCAGTTATCTCGATCCAGAGCCTGTGATAGCTTGCCTGTTAGTAGAGGATGGAGATATTGTCACTATTTGGTATGAAGATCGATACATTACTAAAATAGTCGAATCTGCTGGAGATATCGTCAAGTATTTCGATCTAGCTCAATTAGTGAACGATATGCGATCTCCACAAGGAGTCGAAATTAAAAATCGCTCCCAAAGTTTTCGCCTCCCATATCTCCGCTGCTTTATCGGGCGAGAAGCGATCGATTGGATGACTGATAGGCTATCGATTAGTCGCCTCGATGCTGTTGTACTCGGTCAAAGATTAATTGATGACAGTTGGCTGCAAAACATCTCCAATCACCAGCCGTTTGAAGATGGAGAGCTTTTTTATCAGTTTTTTATGGACAAGTGAATTAGTGGATAGTGGATTTAGATTGAATGTAAGGTTGGTAGTGTTCGCCATTTCAGTTTCAGGCTTATGCTTTCCAATTTGCCCAATCTTGGGGCTTGAGGAAGACATTGTAGAGTTCGGCTTCGGGTGAGTTGGGTTCAGGTTGATAGCCGTATTCCCATCGCACTAGGGGCGGTAATGACATCAAAATCGATTCTGTCCGTCCATTAGTCTGGAGTCCGAAAATTGTGCCACGATCGTAGACTAGATTAAATTCTACATAGCGTCCGCGTCGGTATAGTTGGAAATTCCGTTCGCGTTCGCCATATTCAGTATTACGACGGCGTTCTACAATTGGCACATATGCAGGTAGGAAGCTGTTAGCGCAGTCTTGAGAGATTGCGAATAACTCTGACCACGTGCGGGGCGCGGGAACGCCGATCGAGTCGCTATATTGAGCCGCAGGCCCTTGGGGGTCAGGACCGCGATATAATGCTCCTTGACCATCTTGATAGTCAAAGAAGATTCCGCCTACGCCACGGGTCTCATTGCGGTGTTTGAGATAAAAATATTCATCGCACCAGAGCTTAAAAGTCGGATATAAATCGGGACTGTGTTTGTCGCAAGCTCCCTTGAGGGTATTGTGGAGATGACTGGCATCTTCAGCAAATGGATAGTAAGGTGTCAGATCCAAACCACCACCAAACCACCAAACGGGACCAGCTTCAAAGTAACGGTAGTTGAGATGAACGGTCGGAATATAAGGATTGCGCGGATGCAATACCATCGAGGTACCTGTAGCAAACCACCGATGTCCAGCCGCATCGGGACGTTGACTTAAAATCGAGGGTGGTAAATGGTCGCCCCAAACTTCCGAAAAGTTTACGCCACCTTGTTCAAATACATTACCCTCTTTCATCACTCTCGATCGACCACCACCGCCTTCAGGGCGATCCCAGCTTTCTTCTTGAAACTTTCCACCGCCATCAACTGCTTCCAAGCCTTGACAGACACTATCTTGAAATTCCCGCATGAACTCAGTCATCCGACTTTTAGCATCAGCAGGGGGTAGAAACTTGGTGTCGGTGGAGAAAGCTGTCATATGCGAGATGTAAATGAGGTTAAATTGATTTAACTATCTAGCAACCTATCATATTCAGGCGATCGACCACCGACGATCGTTACGGAAAGTATACAAATTATGGCTTAAAGTTTTCAGATCGGGTTACTATCGGTTCAATTGTGTCGGTTTGAGTACGATCGATTGGAAGTCAATCATGATTTATTACTTACCACCAGCATAACCAGTCGCTATCCATAGCAAAGATCTGAAGCTATCTCTGACGGTTTTCTGAATTGGTTCTGTCGGCCTACCACTAACAAAAGTTACTGGTTTAACTTTAATCCCTCTGCTGCCAAAGACAATTTCACCGATCGATCGGGCGCGTCGCATATGATCGTCAGAAGTCACAAGATAGACACTGGTAATCCCTTTCGACTCGAATCGATCGACTAACGTTGTAAAATTGGTAACAGTGTCGATCGCTTGATAATCTAGATGTAAATTTTCAGCAGAGACACCAGCCTTTTTGAAGACTCGTTTGGCATAGCCTGGGGGTGCGCCACTAGAAATCCATACGGGTAGATTGGGATGTTTATGGGCAAATTTCGCTCCAAATATTTCGCGCTCTTCTTCACCACCTAATACAAAAATTACTTGAGGTTGAATCCAAGTATTTTCGACCTCTCGATAGCCAATCCAGGCTATGGGCAATAGTAGGGGTGAAATTGGTAACAGTAATTTCCACAATCGCCAGGGATAGCGACGGCGGTGTTTAATAATTGACGACGGATGGGATCGGGGGAGGGTATGATGATGCGCCATGCTGCAATGAGCTTGGAAAGGATAAAGTGAGGAACTGGATTGCGCCCAGTAAATGTTAGGCTCAAGTTACCACAATTTATCAATGCAGACAACGAACGGGACTGGCGGGAATCGAACCCACGGCCTATCGCTTAGGAGGCGATCGCTCTATCCTTCTGAGCTACAGCCCCAAGAGGGGGGGTGGGGAGTTGGGGAGTTGGGGAGTGTGGGGGAAAAACAGTTTTTACCCTTTACCCTTTTTCCCTCAAGCCTAAAGCTATCAAGCCTAAAATATCTTACCCATAATATTCCCGATATCCTCGACGATATTACCATCACCGTCGGCATCAATCATCTTCGTAGCCATGCCCAGGAAGTCATTGCCGCCACTCATACCACCGAGCATTTGGGCAATCCCATTTGCATCCAAACCACCTTGTTCCTGACTGGATTTGCCCAATGCACCCATTACTAATGGTGCCAGCATACCTAGGAGTTGAGTAGCTGCGCCACTATCCATACCAGTGTTCTGACTGATACTATCAGCCATTTCGTTTTGTGTGCCACCGCCCAAAACTTGACCTAGTAAAGCACTGCCCATATTAGCCGCACCAGCATTACCGACAAATCCCATCACGTCATCTAAAATCGATCCATCATCGCCTTGAGCTACTTGTCCAGTTGCTTCAGGCTGGTTGCCAAAGGCTGACAACAACATCGGTAAAGCCATACCTACCGCCGATTGGGTCGTACCTTCATTCGCGCCGATTTGCTGACTAATTTGTTGAATTACTGGGCCACCCAGTTGACTAGCAAGCATACCAATTAATGGATTCATGACAATTTAGCTTGAGTTTGATAATGTTGAATGTCGATTCAATCGCCGCCAACATTGTACACAAATCTTTCCCCAATTTTGATTTGGCTAGCTAATAGCTAGTAAATTATAACTGTCCAATCATTTTATGTGTCTGGGGAATCACCCGAATTTGGGGGAGATACTCTTTCATCACAGCTTGCCAAGTTAATACCTGTTCGGGTGTTGGGGCGGTTAAAGCTGGATTTGTATGGGGTTGGGCTAATGCTGTCATGGGTTGCAGAAAGACGATGATTTTGTCGCTCACCGCCGCGACTAACTGAGCTGCTTGTCGAAGTTCAGCCAAATCGGTAGTCTGCGAAATAATAATTTTTACGAACACCTCAACATCCGCAGCTTGACACAGTTGCAAAAATTCTCGATGTTCCTTCCAGTGCGTCTCACCGCTGACACTAGGTAACTTAATATCCATTCCTACCAAATCTAGGTATGGCAAAACTTGAACTAATTGTTTCGGGCGATGTCCACCTGTTTCGAGATAGATTGGTAAATTAGTTAATTCCTTAACTTGCGGCAACCATTGCGCGAGAAATGGCGCGTGTAAAAGCGGCTCGCCACCAGTAATGCTGATAGTGTCATGGAGATGTGGCGAATTTTGCTGTTTAATCCAGGTGAGGAGTTGGGATGACTCGATCGGGTTATCATGAGTCGTAAAATCACGTTGCCCTGGGGTTTGCTCGATCGAACAAGTCGATTGTTTCGTCCAGGTATGTTGGCTATCGCAATAATGACAGCGCAAATCGCACCCACCAAACCGCACAAATATCTGTCTGGTACCGACATTTACCCCCTCACCTTGAATCGCTGAAAAGATTTCAATTAAATTAGCAGTGAGTGCAGTCATGAGTATTGGCAACCGATGGACTAACTATTCTAGCTTATGCCCGAAAATAACGGCGACAGACACCACGAAATACCGAATCGGTAAAAATATTGAGCATTGAGCGGATCGATTATTCCGCAGTTAGTACGTATTACGCTTTTATGCCAGAACCAGTAATTTTTATAGCTTTAGAACCACATACCGATCGAGATCTGCATCAGCTTGACGAAGCTCTTCAAATCTTGTCACGTAAAGAGCCAACTCTCCATATCTATACAAATTGGTATACTGATCGAGTCATAATTGCTTGTAGCGAGGAGATGGGCGATTCTTACCTAACAAATCTGGTAGCGGGTGTACAGCATGAATTTAAGATCGAGACAACCATCAGCAAACCACAATCATTTTATCGCGAAACCATTCGTACAGGTGTCAGGCAAGAAGGTAGGTACATCAGACAAAGTGGTGGTGGTCACTCATACGGTCATGTTGTCATGGAGATCGAGCCTGGAAAACCTGGAAGCGGGCTGAAATTTATTTCCAAGCTTGTTAATGCTCCTGTCTTAGAACATTATGCCGAATCGATCGAACAAGGTGTCAAAGAAACGTGTGAGTCTGGGATTTTGGCTGGGTATCCAGTCACCGATCTAATTGTTACGCTTGTCGATGGCTCTTACCATGAATATGACTCACATGAAATGGCCTTTAAAATTGCGGCTTCGATCGCTATTGCAGAAGCTGTCAAAAAGGCACAGCCAGTTTTGCTAGAGCCAGTTATGAAGGTAACAATTGAAGTTTTTCATGACTGTTTGGATGAAGTTATTCACCTACTCGACTCCCTGCGCTGTCAGATCGATCGACAAGAACGGTCAGGGGAAATTGCTAAGATTATAGCTAGAGTTCCTCGTGCAGAAATGTTTGGCTTTCAAACAGATCTCGATCGCCTCAGCCAATCTTGTAGTAGCTTCTCGATGGAATTCGATCGCTTTGATGAAGTACCGCAATGTCTAACCGAAAAGGTCGTTACGGAGCACGAGCAGAGAAAGTTACAGGCACGCAATAGTTGGAAAGAATTGTAGCCCACCAAAAAGGTTTCAGCCAATCTCCATCTAACAAACATTTACATCCAACTTACCATCTCGATATATCGATCGATAGCAGTCAGGGATTTCGATCGAGTAAACTTAGAATATTAGTTTGGCGAAGTTAGCGTATGACCATTACGGTAGACCAACCAAGACAGCATAAGCCCCAGAGTTTTGATGACTTTCTCGATCGATATGGTGGAGATAATCGCTACGAACTGATTGATGGAGAGGTATTCGACTTTGAACCAACAGGCTCGCATGAAGAGGTTGCTGCTTTAATTACGACCAAAATTTGCGTCCAAATCGAGACAGCGGGATTACCTTGGTTTGTCCTTCAGCGGGGAATATTGCGACCTGAAAATATTGGGATGACCGCATTTAGACCTGATGTGGCAGTAATAGATCGAAATCAACTTACAAAAGAAATGTACTGGTCTGAACAGTCAATTCTCACTTTAGGTAGTTCGATTAAATTTGTGGCGGAAGTGGTGAGTGGCAATTGGCAAAATGACTATTCCCGCAAGGTGGAAGACTATGCGGTTTTGGGTATCCCCGAATATTGGATTGCCGACCACGCCGGATTGGGCGGTACGAGACACATTGGTAAACCGAAACAACCTACCCTGTCTACTTGTACACTAGTGAAAGGGGAGTACGAAATTCAGCAGTTACGGGGCAATCAAAGCATCATCTCACCAACTTTTCCCAATTTGAAACTGACTGCCGAACAAGTTTTGAACGCAGGGAGGTGAAATCACTGCTTGAGTTAAATACCGTGGATTCGTGTTGAGGATATTTGCTTCGTCTAATTCCCGCACTCGATTGAAATCGGTGCTATTGATACAAAGTCCGCCTAAGCGGACTAATTTGTTCAGTCCGCGTAGGCGGACTTCACGTCATGACCCACATAACGCCAGAAGCGAGGCTACGCCAACGCGGAGCGTATCCGAAGGATGGTTTCAATCGTAAGCATTTCTATATCGATCTCTGATTTTTTGATTGACACGCGCAGACAAAACATCGTAGAATGGTAATTTGTCAACAGTTGGAACCGCTAGGTGACTGCAAAAATTTCTAACACATGCCAACCATCCAACAGCTAATTCGCAAAGCTCGCGAAGACTATAAAGTCAAAACTAAGTCACCCGCACTGAAGGAATGTCCTCAGCGTCGTGGTGTGTGTACTCGTGTCTACACAACTACACCAAAAAAACCTAACTCAGCTCTACGTAAAGTAGCGCGGGTGCGGCTAACTTCTGGATTTGAAGTCACAGCATATATTCCTGGGATCGGTCACAACCTCCAAGAACACTCTGTGGTAATGATTCGTGGCGGTCGGGTAAAAGACTTGCCTGGAGTCCGGTATCACATCATTCGCGGTACATTAGACACTGCTGGTGTCAAAGATCGGAAGCAAGGTCGTTCCAAATATGGAACCAAACGTCCTAAAGCAGCCAAGTAAGTTTCACATCTCGGTCGCCATTACTCATTAAAGAGTGCGTCAAATATATTTGTAAGCTTACATAAAAATCATGCCCAGTCAGGTCGTAGGCTCCCATGCTGAGGGTGTCTACATGTCGTTGCGTTAGGTGTCAGTTCTAGACATTCATCCTAACCTAAGATAATTGCTGAAGTGAAGATAAATTGGTAGTTTCCGGTTTCGTTGCAATTGGTAAGCGAATATCGCAAGATCCGCCACACCATACACTGAAGATTCCTATATTAATCCTCAAAGAAAGCAAGTTAAGTCGGTCAAATAGTGAACAGTCAACAGTCATAACTGATAACTATAACTAGTAGCTGATAACTGAACAAATCACCAATTCAATCTTCCGTTTATGTCACGTCGAGCCAAAGTCCTCAAACGCTCAGTTCCACCAGATGCTGTCTATAACAGCCGTCTGGTTAATATGATGGTGCGCCGCATCATGCGAAGTGGTAAGAAATCAGTCGCTTATCGGATCATTTATGATGCGATGAAAACAATTGAAGAGCGCACCGGAACCGACCCGCTCGAAACTTTTGAGAAAGCAGTCAAAAATGCTACTCCTCTCGTGGAAGTCAAAGGTCGTCGGGTCGGTGGTGCTACATACCAAGTACCGATGGAAGTGAAAGCCGATCGCGGTACAGCACTAGCTATGCGCTGGTTGATCAACTATTCTCGCTCTCGTGCTGGCAAATCGATGTCAGGCAAATTGGCTAACGAGCTGATGGATGCAGCGAACGAGACAGGTAGTGCGATTCGTAAGCGCGAAGAGACTCACCGGATGGCAGAGGCAAACAAAGCATTTGCTCACTACCGTTACTAGAGTTTTGCGCTCGTTTTCACTAGCGTAGCTTCTCCCCTGGAGAATCTATCTATGGGCACTTCATCCGACAGTGCCCAAAAACATATACAATCTTAATAAAGATTAACTAGTTCCATATTAAGGCAACAGACAAGTAAGGAGGTTATTGTGCCACGTACCGTCCCGTTTGAGAAAGTACGCAACATCGGGATTGCCGCCCACATTGATGCGGGTAAAACAACCACCACCGAGAGAATTTTATATTATTCTGGGGTTGTCCACAAAATCGGTGAAGTTCACGAAGGAACTGCAACCACCGACTGGATGGTGCAAGAACAAGAGCGTGGAATCACCATC
>NZ_JANOJV010000019.1:0-8027 GCF_031418915.1 Chamaesiphon sp. VAR_48_metabat_135_sub
TCTCGGTGGAGGTGATCCAGCTACAGAAGCGATCCCAGGTATTTTCGCTCTGGGTGCGTTGTAAGGTTGTGGTCATTGGTTTATGATTGCTGTTTGCTCTTTGGTAAGAACGGAATGTTTTTTATGTATGTACCTAATTTATCCCGATTGTTAAGGTTTGTAAAGCTTTCTCAGTTTTGTAGAGCTGATGGCACTCATCAGTTTTGCTGATGAGTGCCATTCGACGGGGTATAATTTTGGAGGATATTGGAAAACTCTTGTGCCCTCAGCAAAATATGAAGAAGCTGGAAACTGTTACTAGGAAAAGAATTGGTTGCAACAATGGCGAATCAACCCTTAGATCGGTAACACTAAAGATCGATATTACTAAATTTACGAGGTAATTATTAATGTCTAACCTTACTAGTCTCGAATCTCCTGCTGCCACACCCATATCGAAATATCAATGGAGCTACAAAGGACAGTCATTAACCATTGCTTATGAGACGGCAGGGAGGGGAGAACCAATTCTCTTATTACCATCCTTTAGTACAGTTTCTAGCCGCACAGAGATGTCTGGCTTGGCAAATTATTTATCCCCCCAATTTCAGGTCACTACTGTTGATTTCCCTGGTTTTGGTGATTCGACTCGATCGAGGTTAGATTATTCGCCACCACTTTATCGTCAGTTTCTAATAGACTTTATTAAGGATATTTATACATCACCGATCGCGATCGTCGCAGCCGGACATGCCGCCGGATATGCCATAGATTTCGCCGCGAACGTGCCCAATAGTGTCGCTAAATTAGTTTTAGTCGCACCTACTTGGAGAGGGCCATTGCCAACGATGGCGCAAGGACAAAAGCCTTGGTTGCAAACGGTTCGAGACCTAATTCGCACGCCGATCCTCGGTCAATTTTTGTACCAATTAAACACAACTCCGAGCTTTCTAAGATTTATGTATCGGCGACATGTTTATGCCGATATCGGTAAATTAACACCCGATTTACTCGATCGAAAACGACAATTGACTCAACAGCCAGGCGCGAGATTTGGGGCTGGAGCTTTTGTAACTGGTGGGCTAGATCCTTATGTAGATCGATCTGATGCAGTCGCCGACCTTCAATCTCTGAGTGTACCTGTAACGATCGCGATCGGTGAAAATAGTCCACCCAAATCAAAAGCAGAAATGCTCGCGCTTGCAGCAGTCGGAAATGTCATCAGTCAGACATTACCTGGCACCCTGGGCTTGCACGAAGAATATCCTACCGAATTGTACGATGCGATTTTACCTTTCCTGAAATCTTGATGCTTCGATCTCGATCAGGTTTTGGGATAGGATATGAGGCGTTACTGATTTAAGGTACGGTCTTCTGTTTTAGCAACGGAATTATCAGCCGGCTCCCCACTCCCCGACCGATCTCCCTGCTTGCAGATCCATCTCTTTCCTACCTAAATTCAGCAACGCTGAGTAAGCTCGATCTTCCCCGATAATATCTAGTTAAACTGTCGCAAATGTCATCAGCCACACCAAAATTCAGACTCAATTCTGTCTTCAAACAACTAATGTCCGTTCATTGGTGGATGGCGGGGTGCTTTCTGTTACTGCTACCTAGCGGTCAAATTATGGCAGGACTTCAAGGTGAAGTCAGCTATCGTGAATTATTATTTGCTACGCACAAGTCCTTAGGGGTACTCGTATTATTGCTGCTCGGTTGGCGCGTCTACCTATTAGTGAGAGTTTGGGGCAAGAAATACCGTAAACATCTACCCAAGTTGACTGGGAATTGGTATTTTACAACTGGCCTACATAGTCTGTTGTATCTGATGATGTTCGCAGTACCAATGAGTGGTTATTGGTTATCTAATGCTTACCATACAAATAATATCAGTCTGTTTGGCTTGCCAATGCCAGACCTATTCCCAGTGAATTCAGACGCTGCCTCTCAAGCTGGTGTGATTCACGATCGAACATCGAAAGCTTTTGTTATTTTTATCTTTATCCACTTTACTTGTCAACGCAAAGTGGTCAAAGCTAATTGGCGCAGACTCTCTACCTGGACAAAAACAAAATGGAGTAAGCCGAATTAAATCCGCCTCACTCCAAATAAATTAGAAATCACTAAAATTAGCGATCGAATCCACTACTCTCTTTACAACTTCATCGACACCAATTGCCCCTAATTCGCCCTCAATTCGGGTACGAATGCTAATTGTCTTGTCTTCTACCTCTTTACCGCCAATGATGCCGACGACGGGGATTTTCTCCTTCTCAGCGTTGCGAATCATCTTACCTAACCGCTCGTTACTAGTATCTACTTCAGCACGAACGCCGAGAACGAGTAATTTCCCACAGACTTCTTTCGCGAAGGGAATAAAGTCTTGAGCAACAGGAACTAATCGCATTTGGACTGGAGCCATCCACAAGGGGAAATCGCCAGCATATTCTTCGATCAGAATCCCGATTAACCGTTCGAGGGAACCAAAAGGTGCGCGGTGAATCATTACTGGACGTTGGCGGCTGCTCTCCTCGTCGATGTATTCTAGTTCAAACCGTTCGGGGAGAATATAATCTACCTGAACGGTGCCCAATTGCCACTCGCGATCGAGTGCATCACTAAAGATAAAATCAAGTTTAGGCCCATAAAAAGCTCCTTCGCCAATGCCGATAAAATGAGGCATTCCCAGTTTTTCAACAGCGCGTTGAATTGCTGCTTCTGCTTTATTCCAAGTCTCCTCAGATCCCAGGAATTTATCAGAATTTGGATCGCGGAAACTTAGCCGTGCTTTGAAGTTTTTCAGGCGAAGTTTCTCGAATACCGATAGAATCAAATCGACCACATTGAGAAACTCCTCGTCTAATTGTTCGGGAGTCACAAACAGGTGAGAATCATCGACTGTAAAGCCGCGCACGCGAGTCAAACCTCCGAGTTCGCCAGATTGTTCGTAGCGATAAACCGTCCCAAATTCCGCATACCGAATTGGTAAATCGCGATAAGAACGC
The DNA here is from genome assembly GCF_031418915.1 of Chamaesiphon sp. VAR_48_metabat_135_sub. NCBI lineage: Bacteria > Bacillati > Cyanobacteriota > Cyanophyceae > Gomontiellales > Chamaesiphonaceae > Chamaesiphon > Chamaesiphon sp. VAR_48_metabat_135_sub. The sequence goes on from NZ_JANOJV010000019.1 coordinate 2,985, forward strand.
AAATCGCTTTGATAAATTTGGATGTGAAACGGACAATTCATCGGCTTCATCACAAAGCCATTATCCGCCGCAATATCTTCGAGATTGTCCGCCATAATTGGGAACATATCTTCCTTGTATTTTTGCCTGTGTCCCGACTTCATAAATAGATCGGTTTTGGCAATATGCGGCGTGACTACAGGTAAATATCCCCGTTTAGTCTGTTCCTTTTTGAGGAAATCTTCTAATGTAGAACGTAGAATTGTGCCTTTTGGTGTCCATAATGGCAAACCAGGGCCGACTAATTCTGAGAAAATAAATAAGCCTAATTCCTTGCCTAATTTCCGATGATCGCGGCGGAGTGCTTCTTCCTTGCGGCGTTCGTATTCAGCGAGTTGTTCGGGAGTTTCCCAGGCGGTACCATAAATCCGTTGTAATTGTGCCTTAGTTTCATCCCCGCGCCAATATGCACCCGCAACTGATTCGAGTTTAAAGGCTTTGGGGTGCAAATCGCCAGTATTTTCGACATGCGGCCCCGCGCATAAATCCCACCACTTATCACCGAGATGATAAAGGGTAATCGGTTCTTGCAATCGGGCGAGAATTTCTAATTTATAAGGTTCGTTGAGCGCGAAAATTCGGGCTTCAGCTTCGGATCTGGTGACTTCTTCTCTTAATACTGGCAATTTCTGATTGATGATTTTAATCATCTCTCGCTGAATTGACTTCAGATCCTTGTCTGTAAAGGCATCAGGGCTGTCAAAATCATAGTAGAACCCATTTTCGATCCACGGGCCGATCGTCACCAGAGCCTTGGGAAACAGCTTCTGTACCGCCATCGCCATCACATGGGAGGTGGTGTGTCTAATTTTTTTGAGGGTTTCCGATTCGCTGGTTTTGGGTAGATAGATTTTTTCTGGCTGTTCGGCGTTAGACATGGGTATGACTAGTATGTAGCTAAATTGAATAGTGACGTAAGGGGGGAAGGGGTAAATGTTAATTTAACGAAGAGCAGGGGGTTTAAATCCCCATTTTAAGCACCATTTACGACTTACGATTTACTTAGGTCTTTCCATTTTACTGGAATCAGACAGCCGCTGATTCAGATTTAGCACCCAACCGCACTAAGGTGTCTAATTGCGATCGATTTAAGCCTTTGACTCCGCTGAGTCGGAGATCTTGGTAAGGTGTGCCCAGATCGATCGAGTATAATGCTTGGAGCCGTTCTGGATGTCGGCATCCTCACAGTTTAATCGAGTCATCCATGCTGCATATGACTAATCGATCGGGATGGGGCAGAATCGAGATTGAGACAATTTTTCCCTGGTGCGCCGGAAATAGATCGAGGCAAATTCGATCGTGGAGATTCCACGTTGATATCGGACTATCTTTGTTAAATAGTTCGATCGTACAGCCAACCTTCTGAGCCAGCCGAAGGTCATTCTCTGACGCGCAGCTTGTACTTACTCAAATTTGGAAAACCGTATCATCAAAGAAATCGATTTGTCTAGTACTCGATCGATCCGCAAGTGCTAAATTTCAATAATTCTTCAACCAGCAGTCGTTATAATGATTTAAACGAAACAGAAATCTTTTATAATTAAGTCATTATGAATAATAATTATCTAGTCGCGGTATTGTCCGATCGCATTCAAGCCGAATCAGCATATACGCTGTTGGAAAAGCAAGGCTTACCTCTGAGCAAAATTACTATTCTCGGACGTGGTTATAAAAGTGCGGATGAATTTGGACTGATCGACCCTAATGAAATCGCCCAAAAACAAGCTAAATTAATGGCAATTTGGTTGATACCATTTGGTTTTATTGCCGGAGTTGGATTCAGTCTTGCTACCAGTTTACAAACATTTGCTTGGGCTGGAGAAATCGGTAATCATGTCGTAGGTGGTTTCCTCGGTGCAATTGGTGGCGCGATGGGTAGTGTTTTTATCGGCGGCGGTGGCGGTATTGCCTTTGGAAGTGGCGACTCTCTGCCATACCGCAACCGAATTAATGCAGGTAAATATCTCATTGTTGTCGAAGGTTCTCAACTGTTAATCCAACAAGCAACTACTATATTGCGTAAATTCGATCCCGAAAACATCCAAAGCTACATTGACATGTATCAATAAATAGCTAGGAAGCCCAGATCGATCTTAAATATTGCACCGATGTATTTGAAAGATTAATTTTCACAACCGAGAATTAAATTATCAATTCTCAACTCTCAACTCCCAATTATCAATTAATTTCAAATGTTGCCTAGAGAAGAATTATTAAAACGGGTCGAAAATCGTGAAATCGTAGCACGAGCGATCGATCTAGCCGAACAAGCAATTAAAACGTGGGAAGTAGTCGAAACAGACTTTCTCTCTCCACCAGAAATCGCTGAAGTAAAAGGCGTATTTAGCCGTCTCACCGACATCGAAGTAATTGCCACAGGCGGCTATCTTCAAGCCGAGAGACAGCGACTAGGTATTTGTCGGAGCGAAATACCCTTTGAACCCAGTCAAGTTCCCTTGGCAGCCGTACATATCGCTGGTAATTTCCTGTTCGATCCGCCCACGCATCGGGATTTCTTAGGCTCGATGTTGGGTTGCGGTATCGTCCGCGATAAAACAGGTGATATCATCGTATTGGGCGAACAGGGTGCTCAAGCGATCGTCGCACCAGAATTAGTCGAGTTTTTAGAAGCCCATTTGACTCAAGTTCGATCGGTACCTGTCAAAACTCGACAGATAGATTTGAGTGAATTAAAGATTCGCGAACCGAAGAAAAAGGAGATGGTCACAACGGAAGCCTCCCTCAGATTAGACGCGATCGCTTCTGCTGGATTTGGGATGTCTCGGAGTAAAATGGTCGATCTAATTTCAAGTGGTGATGTCCGCGTAAATTGGAAAGATATCAGCCAGTCTGCTCATGCACTCAAAGCAGGCGATTTAATTGCTATCCGTGGCAAAGGTAGGCTAGAAATCGGCGAAGTAGCCATCACTAAAAAAGAAAGATATCGGATTAATCTCACTAGATATATGTAACGAAGTAAGTTGAAAGTTTAATTGTAAGAATGGATGCTATTTCGTATTCTTATTTTGTAACTATTTCTATCTCCCTCCCTCCCCCCTCCTCCTTCCTCTTCTATGCAAGTCCAATTTCGTGAGTTCAGTCAGTTTGATGTTTGGTTTTGGTTGGAGTTTAGTAATGTACCTTCAGAGCAAGAGAAAAAGTTAGTCGAGGAAGTGTTTTCTTCTTGGTTTTTCTTGGGAAAATTGGGCGGATTTAATGCCGAAAATAGTCAAGTTCAAGAAACAGGATTAGATCTCAGTTATATGGATTATGACAATGATGCTGCCGACAGCAGTATGATGTCAGTGATGCACAATATGGGAGACTTTGAATACGAAGGGAATTGGGCGAGATGCTGGCTAGATTTAGGCACTAGTGACTCGATCGCGATTGATGTGTTAATCAATTCACTTTACCAATTAAATAAAGAATATGTCGAAATTCTACAATTATTAATTGGTGGTGAGAATGAAGAATGGGAGATCGATCCTAGTTATAAAGAATCTTTATTCCAGGATATTAACTAGAAGGCTGTTTGGAAATACGGAGATCGAAGATAATATCTCCGTATTGCCAAACAGTCTTTTAGCGATTGACGATCGATTTACCACCGATAGTTTTAATACCAAGTCGATCGATCCCCAATCTAACTTTTGATAACTTAAGCTGCGACTACAACTTTAACAGTTTTATTTTTGTCATCTTCTGCCTTTGGTAAAGTAAGTTTCAAAATCCCATGTTCGTATTTAGCTCGAACTCGATCTTGCTGGACTTTTTCTGGGAAAGAGATAGTGCGATGAAATGCACCATAGCGAAATTCCGACCGCTTGCTGTCTCGTTCTTCACTCTGATTTGATTCCTGACGTTCCCCCTTAATTACTACATAAGCCGGATTGACTTGGATTTCAATTTCTTCGGGTGTTAAACCAGGAACTTCCAATTGAAGATAAACATTATCTGTATCAGTATGCATTTCTGCTGCTGGTACGAATGTGGTCGAAAGCCAACGATCGTCACCTTCGGCTAAATTTTCAAACAATCGATCCATTTCTCGTTGTAAAGTGGTGATATTGTGGAGTGGTTGCCAACGAACTAGTGTCATGATGATAAACCTCAACTTTACGAATAGTAATTGACTGAGTTGGGATAGATCGACATAAGAATGTCAATCTTAGCCTTTGCTTTAACCGTGAGAACAGCGATCTAATTGAGTTGTTATCGATCGATTTATCTCTCTGTCGGTCGCTTGTTTATAAGTTAACAAAAGTCCGAAGATAGATTGGTTCGGTTCTCAGCCCAATTAAGGTTCACTTTCCCGAATCTCGATCTGATTTTTAAGTTTTTCAACACCTAATCTGAAAAATACTGGAACTCAGCTTATCCAGGCTTCTCTATTCACGATTATGACTGACACAAAGAATCATCGCTGGCAATTTTGGATCGATCGAGGTGGTACGTTTACAGATATCGTCGCCCAACGTCCCGATGGTGAAATTATGATTCACAAACTGCTGTCAGAAAATCCCAGTAGATACACAGATGCACCGATTCAAGGCATTCGAGATTTATTGGGATTGGCTTCCGACGCACCGATTCCGGCTAGTGCGATCGAAAGTGTCAAAATGGGTACCACCGTTGCCACCAATGCCCTATTAGAGCGGACTGGAGATCGAACTTTACTAATTATCACCAAGGGCTTTGGAGATGCCTTACGAATTGGCTACCAACATCGTCCCCAAATCTTTGCACGGCAGATCCTCCTGCCTGAAATGCTCTACGATCGAGTCATTGAGGTTACCGAACGTTATACAGCGCAGGGCGAAGAATTAATTCCCGTCCAAATTAGCGATACTCTAATCCAATCGGTTAGAGTCGAGGGGGGCTATTAAACCCCGCCCCTCTCTGTTCGATCTGTACGTGCGACTTTCATCGCATACAGCTCTCGATATTCTTAGATTGCTCTTTTGCTTGTGCTAGGTTCAGATTCACGTGGTTCGTGTATTG
>NZ_JANOJV010000020.1:0-37322 GCF_031418915.1 Chamaesiphon sp. VAR_48_metabat_135_sub
ACAAGACAAACTAAAAACTTCCAGATTTAGTTATTTCTGCGGGCGAGTACTTATCAGAAAAGCGGCTGTGAACATCTGTTGTCTCCTTCACAAAACCAGCATAGGCTTCCATACTGTGTTCGCTTAGATCTAAACCCATCAGTTCCTCATCCACATCGACTCGAATGCCCATAGTGGCTTTGAGTAACAGCCAGAAACTCGAAGTCAGCACTACAGTAAAACCAGCCACCGCCAAAGTTCCGATGATTTGGGGTAATAATTGCTCGAATCCACCGCCGAATAATAAACCAGCTTTCGGCCCCGTCGAGCCAAACTTATCGGCTTGACTGAATAAGCCCAAGGAAATCGTCCCCCAAATGCCACAGATCAAGTGAACCGATGTTGCACCAACAGGATCGTCGATCTTGAGTCGATCGAAGAAACCAACGGCAAATACTACCAAGATACCACCAACGGTACCAATGACTGCCGCCGAAGGCAAACTAATAAACGCGCAGGGAGCTGTAACCGAAACCAATCCAGCGAGTAAACCATTAATCACCATCGACAAGTCCGGCTTACCCAGATAAGCCCAAGCCACTAGTGTCGCTGCCAAAGCTCCAAAAGCAGCCCCAGTATTTGTCACCAAGGCAATATGAACCAAGGCATTGCCATTACCCACACCCATTGTGGAACCAGGATTAAAGCCAAACCATCCCAGCCAGAGAATCAAACAACCCAGCGTCGCAATACTCATATTGTGGGCAGGAATGGCATTAGCAGTACCATCTGGATTGTACTTACCCACTCTTGGCCCCAAGAAAAGTGCGCCGACAAGGGCACTCCAGCCCCCCACAGCGTGAATCACAGTCGATCCGGCAAAGTCGAAGAAGCCGAGCTTATAGAGCCAGCCACCGCCCCAAATCCAGTGTCCGGTAATCGGATAAGCAATCCCCACTAATAAGAGGCTAAAAACTAAGAAGCTCGCAAATTTAATCCGTTCGGCAACAGCTCCAGAGACAATTGTTGCCGCTGTACCTGCAAATACAAGTTGGAAAAAGAACTTGGCACCCAATGGCACCCCAGTCCAGTTGAGCGAACTAAATATACCTCTGTAGTCGTCTAAAGTTGCTGGGCTATTATCTGCACCGTCTAAGAAAAAACCGCCACTAGTACCGACAAAGCCACTACCATCGCTGAACATCAGCCCGAAGCCAATTGCCCAAAATGCAATAGTAGACAGCGCAAATACAATCAGGTTTTTAGCCAACACATTAACTGCATTTTTTTGCCGACAAAATCCCGCTTCTAACATACAAAAACCAGCATTCATGAAGAACACCAGCATCCCAGCAATCATCACCCACATGGTGTCCATGCCGATTTTCAATTCGGCCACCATGTCATCTAGCTTTGGTGGTGCTGCTGTAGCGGCATAGCCCCAAGTCATCACAATTAGTAAGGCAATCGGGATACACGCTTGCCAGCTAGGTGTAAGTTTCCTAGCATACCAATCTGGCGAAAACCATTTGTTTTGGAGTCGGAAGACAGGACTAAGTCCCTGATTTAATGAGCGATGAAGCGACAATTTTCGCATGATTTAACAGCTCGCAGTAAGTATTAGAGGATCGAGTTTGAGTCGGGTTCGACTCATTCCAAATTCAGCACCCTTAATCTAATTAATTCTTTCGCTTATTAAATCAATTCATAGCATGTCTATGCTGTATCTAAAAGCACATAACCTTCGCAGGGATAGGCTAACAGTCTATAGAAATCATTGAAGTCAATCGATGAAGTTTAAGTAATCTATATCCCTTCCAACGATCGAGAGGTAATTATCAATTATTGAAGACTTATTTGACTTGTTCACGCATTTTGTTAGCAATTGCTTGAGATTCCTGTTGGAGAAAATCAAAGAATGTACTCGCAAGAATCGATAGTTGTTTATCGGCTGGATAGATAATATACCAATGACGATCGATCGGAAAATGTTCGACATCCAAAATTGTCAATCCTGACATTGCATCTGGAGTAACGGTATGTTGAGATAGTACCGAAATCCCAAAACCTACTCCAATTGCTTGTTTAATTGCCTCATTTCCACCCAGTTCTAACCGTACCTTCACAGAAACACCATGTTTGGCAAATAGCTGTTCTACTGCATCGCGAGTACCCGAACCTCGCTCCCGCATAATAAATTGTTCATCCTGCAGTTTGGCAATCGGAATATTCTTTTCCCCAGCAAGGGGATGATTTTTAGGAGCAACTACAACTAGGGGATTTTCTAAAAATGGATGCAAGGCGACATCCAATCGTTCGGGTACTTTACTGATAATATATAAATCGTCGAGATTATCACTCAGTCGGTCTAAAACCCGTTCGTGATTGGTGATCTCTAAAGCAATATCTACGCCTGGATATAGTTGACAAAATGGTGCAAGGGCACGAGGAATAAAATACTTAGTCGTGGTAATTGTGGCTAGCTTTAGTTTCCCTTGCTTCAGCCCCTGAAAATCGGCAATTTTTATCTCAAACCTGGACAATCGATCGAAGATATCTTGACAGGTAATTAGTAATTCTTTACCTGATGCTGTTAAATATAACTTTTTACCAATTTGCTCAAATAAGGGCACCCCAATATTTTGGGTAAGCTGCTTGATCTGCATAGATACAGTTGGCTGTGTCAAAGACAACTCCTCTGCCGCACGAGTAATACTAGTTAGTCTCGCGACAGTTTCAAATACTTTAAGTTGATGGAGAGTAGATTGACGCATTTAAAGTAAGCGATACCCTGAGTATGTCGAAGGCGTACAATGAATTTGTAGAGTATAAACTATAGCCCATACTAACAATTGTAAATCGTTTTGAATTGATACTTTGACAGCTAGTGGGACAGATCCCCAACTGCTTGAATAAGTCGGGGATCTAGTAGAAGTGTTACCCCATTAATATCACTCGATCGATCACATGAATTATGCCATTATCAGCCTCGATATCTGGCATAATTACGGTGGAATTTTTGACCTCAAAACCATCGCTACAATTAATCGAAATCGGCGAACCTTCGAGGGATTCTACCGTGCCGAGTTTGGCTAAATCTGCTTGCGTAAACTTCCCTGCAACCACATGAAATTTGAGAATTCGGGCTAATTGAGGTGGATTTTGAACTAAAGTTTGTACTGTTCCAGGGGGTAAAGCGGCAAATGCGGCATCGACTGGAGCGAATACTGTAAATGGTCCAGGTGATTTTAAGGCATCTACTAATCCCGCAGCCTGGACGGCGGCAACTAGAGTTTTAAAGTTATCATTACTCACTGCAATGTCTACGATATCTGGCATATTATTTATCCTATAATTAATTATTTGAACGTGTTTTTTTGAATACCCAGTAACCACATAAACCGACCAAGCCAAATAAAACTAGTTTGGAAACTGGGGCTAAGTATTGCTCGATCGATCCATAGTTTTCTCCTAATAAAAATCCTGCCGTAGTTAAGGCTAATGTCCAGATTAAGGTACCGATCGATGAGTAAATGGTAAAAGTGGTAAAAGACATATTATTTATCCCCGCAGGCAGAGAAATGAGTGTCCTAATCCCTGGCACCATCCGCCCAAAAAAGACCGCATTTTTGCCGTGTTTATCGAACCAATCATTAACCCTCTCGATATCTTTAGCAGATACGCAGATCCATTTACCATAGCGATCTGTCCAACCAGCTAATCTTTGATAATTAACTAATCTGCCGAGATAATACCAAGCATAGGTTCCCGCCATCGTACCGACGGTACCAGCGAAAATAGCCAGCCCAAAATTCATTTTGCCTTGAGCCACAGTAAATCCGGCTAATGGCATAATTAACTCGGAAGGAATTGGCGGAAATAGATTCTCGGCAAACATCAATAAGCCGATGCCCCAGTATCCCAAGCCGCTCATTAGACTGTTAATCCATTCCACCATATCGTCAGCACTCAATTAACATTATTCGATCGATGATAGCAGTTATAGTTTCTTTTCCCAAAATAATGCTTTGCCCATTTTAGGATTTAGCTCATAACTATTAAATCCAAACGATCTATACGCTCTTTGAGCGATATGATTGTGTTCTAAAACTTCTAGGGTAAGCTTGCAACATCCTAGATCGATCGCAATTTGTTCGGCGGCTTGGAGCATGAGTTTTGATAAACCTTTGCCTCGATAAGGGGCAGAAACAATTACGTCATGAATATTGAGCAATGGCTGACAGGCAAAAGTCGAAAATCCTTCTAAACAATTAACTAATCCCACAGGCTTATCCTCTACAAAAGCGATGATAACGCGAGCAGCTTTTCGGATAGCTAGTTCGGATATTAAATTAGCTTTAGCATAATCGGATAAGCCTTGACCTCCACCCATCGGATCGTGAGCATACTCATCCATCAGCATGATAATAGTACTACTATGTTCGGGGACAGCTAAATCTGCTTCAATAATTTCGATCGAGGATTTATCTAGTGACATAAATTATCGAGTTATTTTCGATACATTTTAACTTACTATCGATATTCCTGATTCTGAATATCACTCAATCGTGCTTCCGGACGTTTGAATCTGTCGAGCTGGGATTCAAAAAATTGACGATTTGCCTGGAGATGTTTGGGATTATCATCATCGAGGGGATATAATAGTGCAGTGCGTAAAGCTTGAATTACTGCCGAAGTCACACAGTACATCGATCTCTGAAAACTTACGCCTGATTGAATTAACATATCATCTTTACCCCGACAGTGTTTTTGATAATAGTCAACTAAATATTGAGGCAAGAAATGATACATATCATCCATCAATAACGTCGGTGGAATTCCCGCACTACCGACTGGATTTACATCTGCATATAAAATTCCATAGTGGAAATCTTTTTGCTCATCGGGTACTTGCTCTGCTTGGGCGTTATATGATTTAGTCCCGCGAAATGGAGCCGTGCGATAAAATACAGCTTCGACATAAGGTAAAGCCGCCTCATATAGCCAAGTAAATCCGGCAGATTTGGGGATGATTTCAAACATTTCTCCCTTAATATAAACATGGTGATAGATTGGTCTTCCGGCGATGGCAAAAATACCATTCACCAGAAAATTCATTGCATCGGGAACAGATGCAATTTTACCCTCATCGTAAAGATCGCTCATTTCAAAGAATACCGGAGCCATTACTTCCCAAAACAAGCCTAAGTTGGAATAGTAAGAAAGTACCCGCACCTGTTCGACGAACATATCAGGGAAGAGTTTGTATAAACCTAACATCACCGGATTGCCCTTAAAATAGGCTTTGATGGCTCGATCGGCATTAGCCTTATATTCTGGGGTATCTAGGTAAGGATCGAACCTTCCACCCATGCCACGGTGCCAATACATGGCTTGCATACAAGCTTCAGCAAACTCCATGTTAATTCGATCGTGTAACAGGTGATGGAAGATTTTGGGCATTTTGGTACTGCGCCCTTTTTCGATAAACTCTAGCAATTCGGGATGCGCTGAAGCTACACCTTTTTGCTGGATGCGTAAATCTGCGGTGTCGCCTGCGTAATGGTTGGGTAAGTCTAAATAGGATTGAGGTAAAAAGTATTTAAAAACCGGCAGTGGGTTGAGAAAAACTCGTTCGGCGATGTATAGCAAGTTGCGCCAGTAAAAGTCCATCGGCACGGCGTAGGCTTTATATAAACCGATAATTTGCATCAGGTTTTCGGGTGTATCTGGCAGCATTGCGCCACCTGCTTCGAGCCGATGGATCACGTCAGCGAATTGATGGGTGGATGGTGGAAGTTTTGTGCTGGTTGTTGTTGTCATGATTTTAAATAAATTTGGATGATATTAATTTTGTAAACACTGGTGTGGAAATCCCCTCTTGGGAGCGAAAAGTGCGGTTTTGGGGAAACCCCAAGTGGAGCACCTTTTCAAGACAGGGGTGCCGCAGGCGGGGTGGGTAGATCTCCGCCTCTAATCCAATCCCCCAACCCACGCAATTTGTCCATCAGAATGCAGCATCATTGCCACAATATTGTTAGTAGGTTTCAGGCTCAATCGCACCTGCCTACTTAGCGGAGATCTACCCACCCCGCCCTACGGGCACACCTCCGAGGAGGGGATTTTCCACTTCGGCTATTTGGGTGGTAGGATGAGACATCATCGCCACAATACGATCAGTAGTAATTTGACTATGAGAAATCAAAATATTTGGTTGAATGCCCAGCCAAATAATTAACGCCGCTAGCACAATTGCGGGAACACGTTCATAACTAGCAACCTTCGGTAGATAAGTATGATTCTGTTCCAATTTCCCAAACAAAACTCGATTGATAATGATGATGAAATAAACGGAAGTTAAACCCGTACTCGCCAAACAAATCAGCGTCGCGACAGGAAACGCAGTATAACTACCTTGGAAAGAGAGAAATTCACCAATAAAACCCACCATTCCAGGGATTCCCGCACTCGCCATCGTCGCTAAAATCAACATCACGCCGACGAATGGTAAACCGCGTTGGGGGTTGAGTAAACCGTGGAGTTGCTTCAATTCTCGCGTACCAGTTTTGGCTTCGATAATTCCGACTAGATTGAATAGCAGAGCGAGGATTAAACCGTGCGCCACCATTTGACAAACCGCGCCTAAAATACTCAAGGGTGTTCCCGCAGCGGTGGCGAGGAGAATGTAGCTCAAGTGGGCAACGGAACTATAGGCGATCGTTTTCTTGATATCGGTTTGCGCGATCGCAATCAAACTACCGTATACTGCGGTAATGACGGCGATAATTGTCAGCCACGGTGCGACGATTACCCACGCATCAGGGAATAAACCTAAACCGAAGCGGATTAAGCCATAAGCACCCAATTTGGAGACGATTCCACCGAGTAACATCGAGACGGGTGTACTCGCTTCAATATAAGCGTCGGGAAGCCAAGTATGGAAGGGAACTAAAGGCATTTTAATTCCAAAACCGAGCAGAATTACACACAGGAATAAGAGTTGCAGATTCGCAGGTAAATGGGTTGCAGCTAGGGATTCATAATTGAAGTTGCCCGTCTTGGTAAACCACGCCCAACTCAAGAAACCAGCGAGTAAAATCATCCCCGACAGAGCTTGATAAATCAAGAATTTCGTTGCTGCATAACCACGTTTTTCGCCACCCCAGATCGCAATTAATAGATAGAGTGGAATTAACTCTAACTCGTAGAAGAGGAAGAATAATAATAAGTTTTGAGCAAGAAATGCTCCGGTAATTGCTGTACTGACTAATAACATCAGCGCGTAAAACAATCGCCCGCGCATTAGTTCGGTATTAGTCGCCACAACTGCTAGTAAAATTAGCAGAGCGTTGAGAATTACTAGGGGTAATGATAATCCATCCACACCTAATTGATAATCCAATCCTAACGGTTCGATCCAAGTAAACTTCTCGACAAATTGTAAGCCTGGATCTTGATAATTGAATGTAGCGGCAATCGCGATCGAGATCGCCAATGTTAACCCAGAAATGGCTAACGCGATCGTGCGACTAAATCTAGGGATGATGCCAATTAACATTGCTCCCAATACGGGCAGCCAAATTATAGCACTTAACATATTATAAAGTTCTCCTTGAAGACATTAGAAATTTATATTTTTATAATTAAAGAGATTGTAGCGAGGTGGGACATATCCCCGACTTCTTAAAGAAGTCAGGGATATAGCAGTAAGAGTAATGCCAGATTGCCTCTCTAAATTTTTTGAAATAACTAAGCAACTGGAGTCACAATTCCGGTATCCAGATCGTAGAAACCACCGATGATTTTAAGCTTGCCATTCTTAATTAAATCTGCAATCACCGTCGAGGTTTTGAGTACGGCAATCTGAGACTTAATGTTAGCTATAGTGACATTTTTTAGCGAATCTCCAGACTCACCTTTACTAGCCGCTAATGCTGGTTTAATATGTTCTAGAATACTGCCAATTTTACCAGGAACTGGTTTATTATCGATTGTGGCTTTTACGGCACCACAGGAACTATGCCCTAGCACCAAAATTGCTTTAGAACCCAATACTAGGGTTCCAAATTCTAAGCTTCCAATCTCTTCAGGTGTAGCCACATTCCCTGCGACTCTGACTACGAATAAATCACCTAATCCTTGGTCAAAAACTATCTCGGCTGGGACGCGAGAATCAGCACAACCGAGAATTGCTGCAAAGGGATTTTGACCTTTAGCAACTTCTCTTAGCCGGAAAGAACCACGATTAGGCTGTTTAGTTTTCTGGTTGGCAAAGCGTTTATTTCCTTGCATTAACTGCTCGATCGCATTGTCAGGAGAGAGACTTTGTTTAGCTTCTGCAGATGGAGCATCTAATAAATCTATTCCCAATTTACTCGTAACTAAACCCGTTCCAACGGCGGTAGCACCGAACTTAAATAAATTGCGACGAGAAATGTAACTAATGACTTTGCCTTTCATGATTTTAAATCGTAAATTAGACTAGTAAACCTAATAATAAACCAAGCAGTACAATTCCAGAGAATCCTAACAAAATATAAAGTTGAGATTGACCAGATGTACTGTATTTAAGAGCTTGTCCGCTAAATAGCGTTCCAATTCCAACAAAATTAACAAAACCATCGACAATATATCGATCGATCCAATTAATTAACCGGGCACTAGTTGCCACCAATAAGACGATCGTCAATTGATAAAACTGTTGCACATAGAAATCGTAAGTAAAGAAGTTTTGGACGGCTGGTACTGGTAATTTTACAGGCTTAGGAATGGCATCGATTGCATAGATTAATCCGCTACTAGCGATACCAGAAATACTCGACCAAATTAATAAGGTAGCAAACATACCATTAACTTCGCTCCAGCCTGGTACCATCCCCAAATTTCGTAAGATAATTGGTAAATGACAGACAAAAATAGCTGTAGCAACTACTGGTAAAGTAATCAACCAAAAAGGTTCGGCTGTGCGTTCTGCCATCGGCTGAGATTTACCTAAAAAGATCCGACAAAATAATCTAGTTAAACTAAAAGCAGTTAGCGTATTAACAATTAGAATTACGCCAACTAACCAAGGTTGCTCTGTCCACAAACCTTCAAGTAGTTGCAGAAATCCCCAGAACCCACCTAATGGCGGCATTGCAATAAAGGAAGCAATCGCAATTAATAGTGAAAATGCTGTAAATGGGCGACGAGAAAATAGCCCCCCTAATTGGGTTAAATCTTGACTAACATTCGTCCAAATAATCGAGCCGATGCTCATATATAACAATGCCATCCCAAAGGATTCATTGAATAGGATAAATCGGGCTGAATCTAGATTTTGGGTACCAACTGCAATAAATACTAGTCCGATATAAGCACTTAATGAATAAGAAAGAACTCGCTTAATATCTACTTGGGCAATCGAGATTAACGAGCAAGAAATCGCCGTCGTTACGCCTAAAATCGTCAAAGTATTTAATAACACCTGAGATAGGGAAACCACCGGAGCAAGTTTAATCAATACAAACGCCCCCGCCCCAACAACTACCGCATTTCGCAATACCGTCGCTGGAAGTGGTGCTTCCATGGCTTCATCTAGCCAGAGCTGAAAGGGAATTTGAGCGCATTTACCCAACGGACCAGCACTGAGCGATAAACCCAATAACAACGCCACTGTGGGGTCGAGTTGCGCTGTTTGCGCCCACGTTGCTAACTCGGTAAAATTCCACGTTCCCGCAAGTGGATAAATCGCGAATACCCCCATCAGCAGGATAATGTCGCCTACCCGTTTCGTCCAAAAGGCATCTCGCGCACCAGTAATTACCAGCGGTTGAGCGTACCAAAACCCAACTAATAAGTAAGTTGCCAGGGTGAGTAATTCGAGGAAAACGTAACTAAAAAACAGTGAATTAGATAGTACCAATCCGCAGATCCCCGCGCCGAAACAATTCATTAGCGAGAAGAATCGCGCCCAGCCCCAATCCATCTCTAGATAACCCACTGCATAGATCTGAGAGATCAGATTTATTACTGTAACTACACTCACAGCAGTCAGGCTAATCGTCGAAATCTCGATCGGGAAATTGATATCTAAAGTATTAGTATGTAGCCAATCGTAGCTAATCTGTTGAGTGGGTAAATTCCACCCGATTACTAAGGCTAAAAGAGCATGAATAAAGGCAACTCCTGCCATCAGGATATTAACATAACCCGCTGGTCTAGTTCCCAGTTCTCCCGACCAGCCCAGCGACCAAGGGCTAGCTAAGATTACCCCCATCAGCGGGTAACAGGGGATTAACCATACGGTTTGAATTACGAAGTTATACATAGAGTTTATTCTATAAATTAATAATTTAACTCAGTCATAGCTCTATGTATGAGAATAAACGAAAACTTCACTAAAAGATAGAGCAACCATAGAGAAAAATCTTATGTTTGCTCTATCTTTTCCTGATAAATACTATCGATAGTCGATCTAACAACCCTCCTAAAAATGAGCGAACCGTCAGTGTCCAGATCCTCAACACCGAAAGTCCCAACCTATGTCACAATGATCTAGTCGAACGGCTTGCCGTCTACGATAGTAATCGAGTAAGTAGAGTAACCGAAAGCAGCATGACTAAGTTTGTATTCGTCACTGGTGGCGTAGTTTCGAGTATTGGCAAGGGGATTGTCGCCGCAAGTTTGGGGCGGTTGCTCAAATCGCGCAATTATTCTGTCTCGATTTTAAAGCTCGATCCTTATATTAATGTGGATCCTGGGACGATGAGTCCTTATCAGCACGGGGAAGTATTTGTTACCAAGGATGGGGCGGAAACAGATTTAGATTTAGGACATTACGAGCGATTTACGGATACATCGATGTCGCGGCTGAATAGTGTCACGACTGGTTCGATTTACCAGGCGGTAATTAATAAGGAACGCCGTGGGGATTATCATGGCGGTACGGTGCAGGTAATTCCCCATATTACTAATGAGATTAAGGAGCGAATTGAGCGGGTTGCGAAGAATACTAATCCCGATGTCGTAATTACGGAGATCGGTGGAACTGTAGGAGATATCGAATCACTACCCTTTCTCGAAGCTATCCGTCAATTTCGGAAAGACGTAGGGAAACGAAATGTCGTATACATGCATGTTGCTCTCGTGCCATGGATTTCGACGGCGGGAGAGATGAAGACAAAGCCGACGCAACATTCGGTCAAAGAATTGAGATCGATCGGGATTCAACCAGATATCTTAGTCTGTCGTTGTATCGAACCTCTACCCCAAGGGATTAAAGAAAAGCTGTCGGAGTTTTGCGATGTTCCAGTAGAGTGCGTGATTAATGCGCCGGATGCAGGCAGTATTTACGAAGTTCCGCTAATTATGGAACGAGAAGGATTGGCGACGCAAGCGATCGAACTACTCCAGTTAGAACAGCGTACACCCGATCTGAGTCAGTGGCAAAATTTGGTCGATCGAATGCAGACATCCACCCAGGAAGTCAAAATCGCCCTCGTCGGTAAATATACTCAACTGGGAGATGCTTATTTATCCGTAGTTGAGGCTCTCAAACATGGTGCGATCGCCACAGGTGCTAAATTAGAGATTGTCTGGGTTAATTCGGAAGATTTAGAAAGCCACGGCGCGGCTAAATACCTCGCAGACGTGCAGGGGATAGTCGTTCCTGGCGGGTTTGGAATTCGGGGTGTAGAGGGCAAAATTGCTACCATTCAGTATGCCCGCGAGCACCAGATCCCCTTCCTCGGATTATGTTTGGGAATGCAAGCAGCGACGATCGAATGGGCGCGGAATGTGGCTAAACTCGATCGAGCTAATAGTTCGGAATTTGAGCCTGAGACTCCCAATCCAGTCATCGATCTGTTGCCAGAACAACAAGATGTCGTCGATCTTGGCGGTACAATGCGTTTGGGTTTATATGCGTGTCGCCTAGAACCAAATACCCTCGCCCATAAACTCTATCAGCAAGAAGCGATCTACGAACGTCATCGCCATCGCTATGAGTTTAATAACGCCTACCGCAATCTTTTTCTTGATAGTGGCTATCTTGTCAGCGGGACATCTCCCGATACTCGCCTCGTCGAAATTATCGAACTTCCCACTCATCCTTTCTTTATCGCTACTCAATTTCATCCCGAATTTCAGTCTACGCCTAGTGTGCCGCATCCCTTATTTAAAGGATTGATGTCAGCAGCTTTGACAAGAATCGGTAATAGTCCACCAGAATTGTCATCCGATCGAGTAGATTAATTTGAGCACAGCAATTCTGATTATAAAAATTGAGATCGGATCTGATGCTGGTTTTTAAAAATAAAACTGTTGCAACCCGCATTCTGTCGTCAACAATCCGATCGCAATCGCAGTAGGGGGAATTCATGAATTCCCCCTACTGAAATAGTGCAAGAGTTTTAAAATGAGAATTGCTGATTTGAGCAGCAAAATGTGATACTGGGAGAAGAATCATGGCATTAATCGTACAAAAATATGGGGGGACATCAGTTGGTTCCGCCGAGCGGATTCAAGCAGTTGCCAAAAGAGTGGTAGAAACTGTCAAAGCGGGGAACGATCTAGTCGTAGTCGTTTCGGCGATGGGTAAAACCACCGATGGTTTAGTTAAGTTGGCAAAAGAGTTATCTAGTCAGCCTTCTCGTCGGGAAATGGACATGCTCCTGGCGACGGGAGAACAGGTGACGATTGCCTTATTAAGTATCGCCATTCAGGAATTAGGACAACCCGCGATTTCCCTGACAGGTGCTCAAGTAGGTATTGTGACGGAAGCCGAACATAGTCGCGCTCGAATTTTGGAGATTGCACCCGATCGAATCGAACGGCATCTCAAAGAAGGTAAGGTAGTGGTAGTCGCTGGATTTCAGGGCGTAAGTGCGACTGGAGATCGAGATATTACTACCTTAGGTAGGGGTGGCTCGGATACTTCCGCTGTCGCGCTCGCTGCCGCGCTCAAAGCTAGTGCTTGCGAGATTTATACCGACGTACCAGGGATTTTGACCACCGATCCGCGCATCGTTCCCGAGGCTCAATTACTCACTGAAATTACTGCCGATGAAATGCTCGAACTCGCCAGCTTAGGCGCGAAAGTATTGCATCCCCGCGCTGTCGAAATTGCCAGAAATTATGGCGTACCATTAGTAGTGCGATCGAGTTGGACTGACGATCCTGGTACTTGGGTTATTTCTCCTGCGCCCCAACCCCGTTCCCTCAATGGTTTAGAAATTGCTCGTCCTGTAGATGCGGTAGAATTTGCCACCAATCAAGCCAAAATTGCCATCCTCCAGGTGCCCGATCGAGCCGGAATTGCTGGACAATTATTTGGGACAGTGGCAACGGAAAATGTCGATGTCGATTTGATCGTCCAATCGATTCATGAAGGCAATACCAATGACATTGCTTTTACCGTCAACAAACAGATGACTAAACGTGCCCAGGCGGTCGCTGAAGCCATCTCTCCCGTCCTCCACGATAATTCAACCCTTAGCGACACTCAAGTCCTCGTAGCGGATGATATTGCCAAGGTGAGCATCGTTGGCGCGGGGATGATTGGTAGACCTGGAGTAGCAGCCCAAATGTTCAAAACTCTCGCTGATGCGGGTGTAAATATCCAAATGATTTCCACCTCGGAAATTAAGGTGAGTTGCGTCATTCCTGCTAGCGATGGCGATCGAGCTATCGCCGCACTGTGTCAGCAGTTTGAGATCTCTAGCTCCTCAACAACAGAGAGCGATACCGCTCGAATTACGGCACCAGCAGTACGCGGAGTCGCCCTAGATCTCGATCGAGCCAGACTAGCCATCCGTCAGGTGCCCGATCGTCCTGGCATGGCAGCCGAGCTATTTGGCATCTTAGCAGTGCAGAATATTAGTGTGGATACAATTATCCAATCCCAACGCACCCGCATTGTCGCAGGTGTAGCCATGCGTGATATTGCCTGTACGATTGCCCAGGGAGATGCCGCAGATGCCAAGCGCGTACTAGAAGCTTCAGCCGCACAACTCGGTTGTGGAGAAGTCGTCGTCGATGATTCGGTTGCCAAAGTGAGTATCGTCGGTGCGGGGATGATTGACAAACCAGGCGTAGCCGCACAGATGTTTAATGCTCTCGCTGCTGCGGGGATTAATATTCAAATGATTGCTACTTCCGAGATTAAAATTAGTTGTGTCGTCGCTCGCGCCCAAGGTATCGATGCACTCAAGACAGTTCATCGCGCATTTGGATTGGGCTAGACTCACAGCTTGCACCATGCACAGACAGGGCACCCCACACGATTAACCTGTGGGGGCAGTTGGTGTACCTTCGGATCTACGCAGATCGCTTAGACAATTTTTGTAACCATGTCTCCTGTGAGGCTGAAGGCACGCGCCTCATTAATTTTCACAGGTACTACTTTACCTCGTAATTCTTCAATATCGCCATTAAAAAAGGTGAGGCGATTGCCGCCAGTTCGCCCTAATACTTGGTTGAGATTTTTGGCGTTGCGTTCTTCGACCAAGACAGATTCTACTCGATCGAGATAACGCTGCGATCGCTCGATCGCAGTTTGGGAAACGAGATGATTGATCCGTTGCAATCGATCGAGTTTAACCTCTTCACTCAGTTGATTTTGCCATAAAGCAGCAGGTGTATTCGGACGTGGTGAATAAGCCGCCGTATTCACCATATCAAAACCGATATCTGAAATTAATGTCAGCGTACTTTCAAACTGTTCTTCTGTTTCGCCTGGAAATCCGACGATTGCATCAGCACTGACAGAAGCATCTGGCATATACTTGCGGATCGTATCGATAATCCGACGATATTTTTCGTGAGTATAACCCCGCGACATTGCTTTTAAAATGTCATTATCTCCCGACTGAAACGGAATGTGGAGATGCTCGCAGACTTTGGGTAACTCGGCACAAGCTTTAATCAACCGCTCGGTAAAATAGCGAGGATGACTCGTCGCAAAGCGAATTCGCTCGATCCCTTCAACATCGTGAATATGGTAGAGTAAATCTGTCAACGTATGTAAATGCCGACCTTCTGCAGTCGATCCAGGCAAATCTCGCCCGTAAGCATCGATATTTTGACCAAGTAAGGTAATTTCCTTATATCCTTGACGTGCCAAATCCCTAATTTCTGTGCGAATCGCTTCAGGTGTGCGCGACTGCTCGACTCCACGGACATTTGGAACTACACAATAGGTGCAGCGTTCGTTACAACCGTAGATAACGTTGACCCAAGCAGTCACGCTACTATCGCGGCGCGGCTTAGTAATATCTTCGATAATATGAATCGGTTCGGTAGCGACGATTTGATTGCCAGCAAATACCTGTTGTAAGAGGTCTCCCAGGCGATTGGCGTGTTGTGGTCCCATAATCAAGTCTAGTTCGGGAATGCGACGTAACAAGGCTTCTCCCTCCTGTTGGGCGACGCAGCCTGCCATAATTAGAATCAGATCGGGGTTATCTTTTTTCCGGCGAGTTTGTTTGCCTAAGTACGAGTAAACTTTTTGTTCGGCGAGATCGCGGATGGTACAAGTGTTGTAGAGGACTAGATCTGAGTTAAAAGGATCGTCCGACCACTGAAATCCCATTTCTTCTAGTATCCCACCCATCCGCTCGGAATCAGCTTTATTCATCTGACAGCCAAAGGTGGTGATGTGATAGCTTCGGTTTGTGAGAGTCATGGGTTCGGGAGTGGGGGTGTGGGGGTGTGGTGTTGAGTATTTATTACCTCCTGTCCGGTGGTAACGCCAACTCCTATCTTGCCAATAAGTCGGTGTACTTTGCACTGTCACAATCTGCATCTTTATCGTAGAGTGTGTTAGGCGATCGCCGCACGATCGTCACTTATCTAGCTGTTGGACGATTTTTTTTGGCGGAACCGCAATTTACACCCGTGCAAAGTATAGTTCGACTTTGATTATACGCGATCGGACGTAGGGCTTGGTTCTTGTTGGCAAAGCCGCTTACTTGTGAGAGTCTGGTTTTTTCAGGCTGAGTTACAATATTACTATCCCCTACTCTCTATTCCTACCCTCTAAAGTAATGGGACAATATTGGCAAAAATCGACAGCTTTATGCGTCGTACTAAGTTTAGCAATTGCTCGACCTGGATGGAGCGATTCGCCTCCAGTTCCGGCACCCATTTACTCGGAAGCTTTTTGCTTGAAAATATTTGAAGGAGTTGCCGAACAAGCGAGGTTGAGTACTTGGAAAATTTCCGATCGAGATCGGCATATCCTAACTCAATGTCAGAACAAGTTCCCACCTACGGCAAATTCCAAGATACCCCTACCTACCGCAGCCGAGTGTGTTTATGTCGTCAAAACTCTCGTCCAAGAAGGTTTGGATAAGGTCAAAGAAATCGAGTTACCGGCAACGCAGGTGCGGTCGATCGAACGATGTGATGAGGTAATTAAGTATTATCCTCTACCAGCGGACAATATGCTACCAACGTTAAAACCCAATGAGAAAATTGTCGTTGACAAAGTTGTTTATCAAACTCAATTACCACAACGAGGCGATATCGTTGTATTCAATCCGCCTAGCTTGCCAGAATCACAAAATATCCAAGAGCCATTGACACAGAGAGTAATTGGATTGCCAAACGAAAAAGTTAAAATCAAAAAAGGGATAGTTTACATCAATGGTGAGCTATACCCAGAAGATTATATTACTCAATCTGCCAATTGGTATGAATCAGTTATCGTGCCTGCTAATAGCTATTTTGTGCTAGACGACAATCGCAACAATTCAGCAACAGATCGTCGCATGTGGAACATCATCCCCCGCGAATCGATCGGCGGTAAAGTTATTTGGCAATTTGGTAGTAAATAGGTTTTAGGTTTTAGGTTTTAGGGAAATTGAAAGATAAAAATCAAGACAAAGAGGTGAAAAATACTCATTGCCTTGCTTGAATTATCAACTATTAATTAATTTAACTTCCCATCGGCGTACCATGAACGAGATTATTCAACAGCGATTCAATATGTTTCATTGCTTGTTGATTTTCTGGTTGGTGTTCGACAGAATCAGCTAAACTACCTAATTGTTGCTTGAATGTATTGAGATGATCTTGTAATGGTTGGATCATCTCTTGGTACAATTCAATTTTGGCAACTAGTTGCGTCGAAATTTGTTTGGTGGTTTGATGTTGGTGTTCTAGTTCTTGTACCTGTTTAGATTCCTGTAAATAAGACCCTACCTGTTGTTCTATTTTGGATTTAGTTTGCTCGATCGTCGCCCGTAGGTTGTGAATTTCAGCTTCCATCTGAGTCATTTCTGACTGGTGCTGTTGACGTTGCTTATCTAGTAAGCCTAGAACAGATTCCCATTCAAGTTGAGACCGATCGGCTACTTCTGGTGGATGACCTTGGCGTTGACGGAGAACTCGATTATGAATTTGTAGAAAAGTTTGCCGTTCCCGCATAGTTTGACGTTGACCATCGAGAGTATGGTCGAGCATATTATAGCCATCTTGCTCGTCGGCAAGATCGGCTTCTAATTTAAGTTTGTCAAACTCATTTGCCGCTGAAATTGCTTGATTAAGTTCGTCGATCGCGATTTGTTTTTCTTGCAGTTCTTCCTCTTCTAAATGAACGAAATGTACGGATCGATCGACCTCTGTTTGGAGATTTTCAACAATTGTTTGTAACTCATCAATTGGCATTGTTTCTAACTGTTCGAGATCGAATTTCTGGGTATCACCAATATCGACACCACCACCTTTAGACATCAGATAAATTTTCTGATAGTTTTCTTGCTCGACATTAATCCGCACGGTGAGACGTTGCAAATATTCTTGTTGCATACTTAAAGTATGCTGCTGAACTTCCCAAGCAGTTTGGGTTTCTTCGAGCGAAGTTTGCAATTCTTGGAGTTGCTGTTTGCGCTGCTCGATTTCTTGTTGTTGTCGATCGAGTTCTGCTTTAGTTTCATCCACCTGTTGTTGTTGCTGGCGGAGTTGCTGCCAATGTCGATCGAGTAAATCTTGTTGAACTTCGATCGCCGTGACAGTAGCTTCCAGTTGTTGAGGATTGAGTGCAGAACTCGTACCGCCCAATTGGTGGAGTGCCGCGCGAATTTCAGCAACTTGCTGTTCGCTCAAAGCCGCACAATTTATCGACTGCTGTTGTTGCTCGATCTGCTGCTCTTTTTCCCGTAACTGCTCCCATCGCGTAGCTAGCTCTTGACGAGATTGCTCGTGTTGTTCTAGTGTCGCTTCTAGGGCTTGTGCTTCTTGGGTCAACCTGTCAAGTTCGGCGCGGGTGTGTTCTAAATCCTCTTCCCGTCCGTAAATTTCTTCCTGACGCAGTTGTAATTGTTGACTTTGTAAGCTCAGAGATTGCCGCCAGCTTTCAATTTCATCAGCTTCTTTTTTATATTTTTCGATTTGACGCGAGAGATTTTGGAGAATACCGACCAAATGTTTGCCAGCATCCTTTAATTGTGACTGAATCTGGCGATTGGCGTTCATCTCGACCATCACCAATACCCCAGGATTATAGTTAGTAGCCTCTTCAGGCGCAGTAACTAGCTCTTCGCCAGGAATGGCACTCCAATTCTGTTCGGTACGCTGACAAGCCAAGAGCTTGAGTTCAGGCTTACTTCTACCGCTAATATTAAACCCAGATCTTGGCTTTTGGACTTCTGCTAGATACAACACGTTAATTTTCCCTTGTCTTAATATAAATAAATTTAGGTTTTGCCGCGCATACAGAATCGAATAAATTAATCCATATTGATAGATCTGAGCCAACAGACAGTTTCAGCCGTCGTGGTGGTAGTACTCAAAATCTGATGTTGTGGTGGTGCAATCCACTTCCTCCAAACAGCGGATCGCGCCAACCAGAGGGAATTAGATCGGGCGGATTACCGTGTTGCAAACATCATTGGGGATTGGCGATTGCTGTAAGTTAACGCAAAGCTGTGAGTAGAGATTCGTTCTCGAGCGGCTCTAGCGAAAGAGAATCCTCGGTTTTTGGAGATCGCTTCCGTAATAGGACAAAAAATACATTGTCTTGAAGACGGCAGTGTCATTACCAACAACTATATATACATCGACTCCCAACTGTCATCAGCATAAAATCTAAGAGAATTTTTCATCGATCTTGAAAATAATGCAACAAACTAGTGGATGTGTGGGAAAACTGAATGTAGCGGACATAAATAGTAGATCGACAATCTGATGCAGATATATGAAAACAGTTCTAGTTGTGGATGATAGTACCGCGCAGCGGGAAATGATCAAAGAGCTACTCCAAGCTAGTGGAATGACAGTGAATGTCGCGATGGATGGCGAACAAGCGATAGCGGTTGCGCTGGAGATTGTGCCAGATATCGTCGTGCTCGACGTAGTGATGCCCAAGATGAATGGGTATGAAGTGTGTCGAACACTTAAATCTAATCCAAAAACGCAAGACGTGCCCGTGATTCTGTGCAGTTCTAAAAGTGAGGATTTTGATAAACATTGGGGAATGCGCCAAGGTGCGGATGCTTATGTCTGTAAGCCGTTCGAGCCAGTAGAATTACTCAGCACGATCAAACAGTTATTGCGAAATTAGCCGAGGTTCAATGGTGCTTGATTTAGATTTTCTCAACATATCGGGGCGGGAGATCGGTGGCAGATGTCTATATCTGCAATCCGTCCGAGCCAGTAGAATGACTCAACACGATCGAACAGTTATTGCGAAATTAGGATAGGTCTAATGGTGCTCAATTTAGATTTTCTCACCAGTGATGAGACTCCCAACACTACCAATTTGAATATGGGTAGTCGAGACGGAGAGTTATGTTTGCGCTTCGACGTGCCGTCAGGTAACGAGTTCGCACTCCCAGCCTCTGGCGTAAGAGAAGTAATGTCAGTTTATCTCGATCGAATCACGCCGATTCCCAATGCTTCACCTTTCTTCTTGGGAACGTATAATTGGCGCGGTCAAGTGATTTGGGTCGCAGATCTAGGTCAATTTCTGGGCGACCAGGTTTTGGTAAATACAGATCGCAACGAAGTTTCGGTACTAATTGTGGAAGAACAAGAACTAATTATGGGTTTTGCAGTTCACACAGTGGCCAATACAGAATGGCTAGATGTCAATCAGATCGTGACGGGTCTCGATAATCAGCAGATCCCTGCTGCCATGAGCGATTTTGTCAAAGGAGTTTACACCACTACTGGCTCCGAGCCGCGAGAACTCCGATTACTAGATCGAGTCGCAATTCTCCGTTCTTCTCAATGGACGATTTAAGCTGTTCGATCTCGAAACTCCTCGTTGGCGTAGCCTCTAATGTGGAGCATCGAATCGCCAATCGTCAAGGATCTAGAATGCAAATAGTTCAGTTTGATGAATTGGGGCTGAGACTCGATATTACAAACAATCGATTGTCATCTATGAATGAATTCTATTACTTAAACATCTACAGTATCATTCGCTTACTCCAATCCGTTAGGCGATCGCAATCGACCTCGAACGATACCCAGTAAGAACATGAAGCTTATAAAAACACATAATTTATAAAATTAGCTAGTTATTGACAGGGGAAAAAATGATTTCTAATTCTGATTACACTCAAGACTATACGCAAGATTATCAATTAGCGGAAGCTGCTTATCTACAAGGCAACTACGAAAAAGCCGCCACGATTATCGATACACTAGTCACCAAATTTTCTACCGATCCTAGCGTTCGGTTATTGCGAGGACACATCTATTGCTATGGTTTATATCAATATGAAATTGGCAAAAAAGAGTACGAATACGTACTAAGTATTTCCACCGATTCTGAATTTCTCCAATTTGCTCACAGTGGATTGGAATATGCTAATTCTTGCTTGATTCAGATGAGTGGGCAGGTTAGTCAATCACAATTTAATGGTGGCGATTCTGGCGGACACTATCGAGATACCTCCGCTGATTCGGCTGAGTTACTAACTTGGAGACAACCAGAAGATCTGACTGCTGACGAAGATTTCGATCTAGCAGCTCTTAATTTTAATGTGGATATGTCGGGACAACTGTTTCCGAGCCAAGCTAGCGAGTTTTTCTCGATCGACACCAATGCTACCGAACAAAAACATTCATCAGTAGCAACAGGGTTTCATCATAACGAGCAAGAAACTCTCACCGATGCTTTTGCCTTTGGGTACGATCGGGAGGATCGACAGCAAAATCCTTCGCAGTCTCAGATTTCAAGTCAATTGCCGTTAGCTGAAATAGATGATGCCAATGACGATACAGGGTTTTTCAATATTTCACCAGCAGCTCATCGTGCCTTTGCTAGTTTCGATCCAGATCGATCTATTTCCACGATAGAAAATGAAAACCTACTGGAATCAAATTCTGTCGATCGGGCCAGAGATCCCCAGTCCAATGATGCATCGAAAGTTGATGCGCCATTTGGAAATTTTCAGTCTAATAATGATGAGAATTCAGACCGAGCCAATCGTCCGACAATGATTTTCATGAATGACAATTTAGGTGGTGCAGATTCCTTTAGTGCTACCCCTAACAATGAGAATCAAATTGACTTTTCAGTTGAAGATATCTCCGATGCACTCAATGAAATTAGTGGCGCACTGCCAATGGCTTGGCCGCCAAACGCTCAATCATCTGATTTATCTAATTGGGGTAATGAGACACCCAATGTCGTTGGTGAAGTATCTGGTTCCGAGACTCATCACCACAACAGAGCAGGCGACATCGAAGAATCAGATGCTGATAACTTCATGAATTTTGGCGAGAAAAACGCTTTTGATGAAGCTTTTAACCCATCGATCGCTGATAACAGTCGGGCTAATTCTCCCGCATTGTCTCAGCCACAGGCAGGAACGCCAGATTTTCGACGCAACTCTCCAGCCGATTCGGATAGCGGATCGCCATCTGGATTTTTCGATCTGCCCGATGATTTTCTCGAACAACCGACACCATCTTCAATGAACGTGTCTAAATCTTCGGCAATGTTTGATGATAGCTCAACATTTATTAATGGCGTGTCGATCTCTGGGATCAAAAATCAGCAGCCTGGATCTGCTAGTACTCTCTATCGTGAAGATATTCCTAATCTCACCAACATCGCGCCCGCACAAGGGATATTTGCACCTTTTGAAAATGCTTCGTTCCAGAAAAAGCAGTGGCTGATCTCGATTACGGCTGGATTGGGCGCAGCAGTAACGATCGCTGGAGTCACTTTTGTCAGTAGTCTGACTCTCCCTGCCAAAATTGCTAAGGACGCTCGACCACCACTCCAAAATGCGGGTTTATTGATGATGGTAGTGGGTGGTTTGACTAGCTTTGGCATCACCAAGATCCTGACTGGCCGCTATACCAAGCAGGTAAGTCGGAGCGTCCGCGATCTTCAATCCAATTTTGAGCAAGTGGCTCAAGGCAATATGTCCGCACGGGCAATGGTCTCTTCTCAAGATGAATTGGGCCTATTGTCTTCATCTTTCAACTATATGTTACAAGCTGTTGTCACCAGTAATTCGGAAGCCCAACGGAAGGCACGAGATATGGAGCTTGCCAAGGATGAGCTACAACGACAAGTAATTCGTCTACTAGATGATGTAGAAGGTGCCGCAAGAGGGGATCTGACCGTGAAAGCGGAAGTCACCGCTGACGTGCTGGGTGCGGTTGCGGACTCGTTTAACTTAACCATCGACAGTCTGCGGCAGATCGTGCAACAGGTGCAGGTCGCCGCCGTTCAGGTCAACCAAGGTTCGACTGAGAGTGAAGCATTTGCACGGCGGTTGTCTTCTGATGCCTTGAGCCAAGCTGAAGAACTAGCGGTAACGGTGAACTCGGTGCAAATGATGACTGCTTCGATTAAACGGGTAGCCGAAAGCGCACGGGAATCCGAGGAAGTTGCACGGACAGCATCTTCTACGGCTCTCAAAGGTGGAGAAGCTGTAGACAGAACGGTGGCAGGTATTCAAGAGATTCGGGAAACGGTAGCCGAAAGTACACGCAAAGTTAAGCGGCTGGCGGAATCTTCTCAACAAATTTCCCAAATTGTTTCGGTAATTTCCCAAATTGCTTCGCGTACCAACTTACTCGCACTCAATGCCAGTATTGAGGCAGCTAGAGCGGGGGAATCGGGGAAAGGATTTGCGATCGTTGCCGATGAAGTCCGACAGTTAGCCGACAGAAGTGCGAAAGCTCTCAAAGAAATCGAGCATATCGTACTCCAGATCCAAAGTGAAACTGGTTCGGTAATGGCAGCGATGGAACAGGGGACTCAACAGGTGATCCAAGGCACCAAATTAGCAGAACAAGCCAAACGATCGCTCGATGACATTATTCAAGTATCCAACCGAATCGATGCCCTAGTTCGATCGATTACCTCGGATACGATCGAGCAACGCGAAACGTCTAAAGCAGTTACCGAAGTTATGCAATCGGTGGAAATTCAAGCTCAGTCAACTTCCCAAGAAGCTCAGAAGGTATCTTCTTCGCTCGAAAATCTGGTTGTCGTCGCTCGAAATCTACTCACTTATGTCGAACGATTCAAAGTTGAGTAGCAGGTTAGGGGATAGGGGATAGGGGATAGAGAATAGGGTTGAGTTTTGGACGCTTGCGTCTTTCTCATCTATGGATCTAACCCTACCCCATTTAATATCCTCACTCTAATCTCCTACTCTATTCCCTATCCCCTATCCCCTATTCCCTAGTTATGGAACACGATCGCATCCTCGGCTACTTTCTAGAAGAAGCTATCGAACACTTAAGCACGATCGAGCAAGGTTTACGCAGACTATCTGAAACGGTTAAACAGCCGACCATGATTCGCGAACTGTTTCGCGCAGCACATTCGATCAAAGGTAGTGCTGCCATGCTCGGACTGCTGGATATTCAACAGATTGGCAACCAGTTTGAAGCCAACTTCAAGCTGCTCAAAGAACAGCCACAAATTGATGTGGACAACCAACTCCAATCACTATTTTTAGAGAGTTTTAGTTTGTTGCAAGCCAGCATCAATACTGTAAAACGATCGAACGATCCTTATCATCGCGATCCAGCTAGTCCCGATCCGATCGGCGATCCGGTCTTTGAAGAACTCAAATCTTATCTCCAGCACTTAGTTTCTAAGGCAAATCCATTCGATTTAGCCCCAGCTAAAGAACATAAACTAGGACAAGATCCAGCGATCGAGCAAGTATTCGGTGAATATGTCACTAACAAACTTGACGAAATTGCTAGTCTGTGTTTACAGTCAGATCGATCTAAAATTCGCACCCAAGTTCAACAGATTTGCCAGAAATTAGGTAATCTAGGTGAAAATTTCGAGTTTCTCGAATGGACAAATTTATGTACTGCTTGTAGGTTAGCGATCGCCAATCCTGACAATTCGCTAATTCAATTAGGCAAAAGTATTCATATTGCAATTAAACAAGCACAAATTCTAGTTTTAGCAGATCGGCATCAGGAGATTGGGATTACGCCAGATCTAGACGCTTTAATCGATCGCGCACATCGATCTGATGCCAGCGCATCTGCTTTAGATCGTCGAGATAGTGTCGTCGGGATCGAATTACCAACTGTAGAAGTTAATGCGGATGCGGTAGAACTGAATGAATTCATGAACCTACTTCGCAATGATATGCCCACAGAGGGTACTTGGATGCAAGATGATGATTTCTCCGATCTCGAACTTCCGCAAGATGCGGGTAATTCGGCTACGGACAACTTTTATCAGCAAATCTTCGCGCCAGATGTCCTACAGTCGCCCTTAGATCCCATCGACGATCTGGCTGTAGCGATCGATCGAGAACAGGGTGAGTATGATGAGGAGACATTCTACAACCCCGATCTGATCGAAATTGACGATCTAGAGATGGCCAATTTTTGGTCGGATACTGAATTAGCCGCAGGACAACATCCATCCTTATCTCCAGATATCAATCTACACGACGATCTCGATCGCCAACTGCAACCCGATCTTGCTCCAGCTTTAGGTCTAGATTCTCCTGCACCAGATTTTAGTCTAGATCGTCCCATGAGCGAGCTATTTCCGACAGTCACAACACCTAATTGGGCTGAATTAGCCCAGCCAGAGGAAATATTTAGCGACATGATGGAGGTATCTGATGCTGAAACTATGAGTGATGAAGATCGATTAGACTTGAATGAATTGCTATCGCAGCCAACAAGTTTTGAGGTAGCTTCTGACAAGGAATTTGCAGCTTCTTCCCTTAATTACACAACAGTTAATGTTGGCGTGGATGCGCCGATCGAAAATCAAATTGCAGTTAATGATTTTTATCCCGATCTGCAGACATTGACAACCTCTTCAGACGATCGCTCGATGGCGATTCTCAATGGCGATCCATCCATACCGTCATCCGAACAGATTGAATTCACTGATTCACTACTTTTATCAAGTCAAAGTAATGAGCTTGAGGTAATCGACCTATCTCTAGGGGTGAGTAACGATTTTCAGCATCAAAGTTATGACATGTCTCATCATCCCGATCTGATTACGTCGGGGACATCAGATCTACTCTGTTTGGAAGATTTGAATAGTGGCGATGAATTATCTGAATCTAGCATAGCTGTCGATCTTGACCTAGCCATTGCTGGAGAAGATCGGGTCGCAAATGAATTAACAAACTCGATCGATAACTCGACTGGCATCGGTAGCAATTCCACGATTGAAGAACATCCAGTTGATGATTTTGCAGACTTAAATTCAGATGTATTTAACGATCAAAAACTAGTCCAAGATTTTAGGATCGATAATGATTTTACAGACATAGATTTTAATCCACTGAATTCTCTAGATTTCAGTGAAAATCTCGCTATTAGCGGTGATTTTTCAGATCCAGATCTAGATACGCTCAATAATGATATAGAGTTTCTGAATAGTCTCGAATCAGTTGTCGAATCGCCAATTGCTCAAGATCTGGCAGGCTTGAATCTTAATGTGTTCGCTGGAGACGACCTCCAGTCAGTTGTAGTACCGCCAGCCGATAACAATTTCGCAGATTTTGACTTCGACGATCTCAGTTTAGGAAATACCGCCGCGATTTTGGCATCGTCGAGCGATAGCGATCTGTCAGATTTGAATATCAATGTGTTAGCTGGAGACGATCTCCAGTCAGTTGTAACACCACCCATCGATAACAATTTGGCAGATTTCGATTTCGACGATCTCAGCTTAGGAAATACCGCCGCGATTTTGGCATCGTCGAGCGATAGCGATCTGTCAGATTTGAATATCAATGTGTTAGCTGGAGACGATCTCCAGTCAGTTATAACACCACCCATCGATAACAATTTGACAGATTTTGATTTCGACGATCTCGATAATACTGGCTCGATTGCTTCATCGTCGCTCGATAACGATCTATCGGATCTAAATTTCAGCGATCTCGAGTTGGACAATACTGACTCAGTTGTGCCATCATCGATCGACGACGATCTGGCGGATTTGAATCTCGATTTACCTACTGCTGTAGCCGATCGAGATGATAATTTAGATATCGATCGATTGCCATCTTCTCAATCGGCAGATTTTGCTGGATTAGACTTCAGTCTTGAAGATCTTAGTGCCGACTTAAGCGGTGCCCAATTGACAGATCTAGGCAGTCTCTTTGATGAACAGTCTGAAAATCTTTCAGATCTGGGAGATTTAGATGCATTCTTGACTCCGTTAGCTGCGGTTACGACGGCTACTGCGGTTACTGTCGTCCTGAATGCTGAAAAATCGGCATTTGACGATCTCGATGCCTTGATGCTCGATCCTACTCCAACATCCAATCCAGAGCATAATCTCGATAGTCTCGATCTCTTATTAGCAACAACTGCACCTGTAGTTGTTCACCCCGATCGCGATAATAACAAGCCAAAAGATCGGCGAGCGAAACAGCGGACATTCGAGCAAACCATGCGGGTGTCAGTCAGACATCTAGACAACCTGAATAACTTAGTCGGGGAACTAGTCGTCAACCGCAACACCCTAGAGCAAGATCAAAATCGGATGCGACAGTTTATTGAAAAACTGCTCTCTGAAGTCCAAAAGCTCAATGAAGTCGGGAAGCGGATGCAGGATCTCTACGAGCGATCTTTGATGGAAAATTCCCTCGTCGCCAGTCGTCAACAACATAAACCGATTGCGTCGTTGCCTACGCCGCAAATTAATAGCAACGATTTGGATGCTAGTGGCCTGTTAATGGAATACGATCCTCTGGAAATGGATCGATTTACCCCCATTCACTTGCTGTCCCAAAAGATGATTGAGTTGACGGTACGGGTCCGCGAGTCAACTGCGGATATTGAATTTGTTGTCGATGGCAGTACCGAAGTCACCCGCACGCTCAGACAGATTACCGGACAACTTCAGGAAGATTTGACCAAATCGCGGATGTTGCCGTTTGCGCAGACAGCCGATCGATTACAACGTGGAGTTCGAGAAAATGGTCTCAAGTATGGTAAACAAATCGAACTTAATGTCGAAGGACGCGATACCCTAATTGATAAAGTAATTCTCGAAAGTCTGGCCGAACCGTTGATGCACATGGCAAACAACGCGATCGCGCACGGGATTGAATCTGCTGCAACCAGAAAAGAGCTGGGCAAACCGATCGAAGGCAAAATTACGATCCGCGCTCTCCATCAAGGAAACCAAACGATCATCTCAATTTCGGATGATGGTGCGGGCATTAATACCGAGCAAGTTAAGAAGAAAGCGATCGAGAAAGGGATTATTACGCTCCAGCAATCGCACACAATGTCCAAGAATGAGACATACGAACTGCTCTTCCTCCCTAGTTTTTCGACCAAAGACCAAGCAGATGAATTATCTGGCCGTGGTGTGGGGATGGACGTTGTTAAAACGAGTATTACTGAAATTCGGGGGACGATTTCCACCGAATCTCAGATTGGTGTAGGTACTACGTTTACAATCCGGTTGCCACTAGCACTCAGTATCGCTAAAGCACTGATTGCCGTCAATAATAAGAGTAATATCGCCTTCCCGATGGATGGAATTGAGGATACTCAAGATGTCAGTCCCGAACAAATCCAAACTAATAGTGAAGGTAAACAGTGCATCTTTTGGCGGGATGAACTCATGCCATTTACGCCCCTGTCCGATCTACTAGGATTTAATCGCCCGCTGGCTCGTAACAATTTCTACACGACGACGGAAGATGATAGCGATCTAGTTTCGATCTTAATTCTACGCAGTGATGGGAACCTGATTGCCATCCAGGTAGATAAAATCACTGGGGATCAAGAAATCGTGATCAAACCGCTTCAAGGACCGGCAGCCAAGCCATTAGGCATTGCGGGTGCGACAGTAATGGGAGACGGTCGAATTATTCCAATCGCTGATGTGATGGAATTAATTGCCCTGGCGAAAGGGACGATTACTCGTCATATTTCGACTCAGTGGACAGCTCAATCGATGCTTCCGACTGTCGAAGTTCGCGAATCAATGGTACTGATTGTCGATGACTCGATCACTGTTCGAGAATTGCTCTCATTGACCTTTAAACGGGCTGGCTATCGGGTCGAACAGGCTCGGGATGGTCAGGAAGCCTGGGATAAGCTCAGAGCTGGTTTACCCTGCGATATTGTCTTCTGTGATATCGAGATGCCTCGGATGGATGGACTGGAATTCTTGTCTCGCATCCAGAAAGATGCCGCTCTCAGCAAGGTGCCTGTCGCCATGCTAACATCACGCGGTAGCGATCGACATCGCCAAATCGCCGCCCAACTCGGTGCTAGTGGCTACTTTATCAAACCTTATCTGGAAGAAGCTCTACTTGAGGCAGCAAAAAGGATGATCGGTGGTGAAGTACTAGAAATCGTTTAGATCGCATCTTGTCCCAGCGGCTCACTCAATCTGGAGGTTCCCTCCAGATTGATTTGTGACAAGATAATACATAAATACGATGACAGGCATAACCGATGAAGACGCTCGGATCTATGGCGATCTCTAATATTTGCGTACTAGCGTAAGCTGTGAGTTAATACTCAAATGTGGGGTAAAGCGATCTGCATCTTGTCTTTTGTCTGATGAAGATCGCAGCCTACTTTAGTTTCGCCAAGTAAGATCGGATCGGCAGACAATATGAATTCGCAACAGGAATGTCCTCACATATACTTACTTGGAGATATAAATGTCCCTAGCTGGCTATTTATCAGAATATTCTTTAGCTGAAATCTTTCATTTCATCCAAGAAGGTAATAAAACAGGCTTACTGTCGATCGAGCCAGATTTTGGATTGAATCGATCTGTTAGTAATCCATACTATCTATCATTCCAAGGTGGACGGATTATGTCTGTTGTTAATGGAAATCAATTAGAGCATCAAGGGTTACTGAAAACGATCGAACAGCGAGGATGGCTCTCTCCAGAGCAGGTTGCACGGCTAAAAACTCAAACAAATTCACTGCAACAACCATTGGGTAATTATCTCAAATCCCATAATGCGATTACTAGCGAGCAATTAATGTTGGCCTTTAATTCTCAAGTAATTGCTAACATCTGTCAAATGTTTGTGGAAGTTCGCCACGGACGCTTTAAATTCGATTCTCAAGCATCATTAACTTATATCGAAATGACAGGATTGAGTTTGACAGCTAAACAGGCGACTTTAATGGGATTGAGGTTACTGTTAGATTGGAGTGACTTAGCTGCAAAATTACCTGCATCTGTATCTGCACTCCAAAGATCTTCCACGGAACCTGTCGGAGTGAGGCTAGATCGTCAGGAATTGCTAGTTTGGCAACTGGCTGTCGGCGAAATGTCGATTGCCAAAATTGCCAAAAATCTAGGGCTAGAAACCAGCAGAGTTCAACAGATTGGCTTTCGGTTGAGTGTAATTGGGTTAATGTATGAGGTATCCGCCGAGGCATCACAACCACTAGTCAACCGGATGATGGATGCACCAAAACCAATTTTCGTGGGAAGTCGCAGTAGCAATAGTACTGCTGCGCCTATATCTACTTCGTTCCTGAGTAATTTAGTCGGTTTTCTGAAGCGGAAGGGTTGACAAATAAATTAAGTTACTATATTTGTTGGCGATCGAGTCCCTTAGCTAAAAATACTATCAAAGAACTCGATCGATTCTTGCAATGATGCGATGAAGATATCAATTTCTCCTTTGGTATTATAGAAGTGCAAACTCGCTCGTGCTGTAGATTGAGCCTTGATAAAACGATGCAATGGTTGGGTACAGTGATGTCCAGCTCGAATTGCAATACCTGCTTGATCTAACATCGTCGAAAGATCGTGAGGATGAACTTCACCACAAGTAAATGCAGCTAATGCGGCACGTTCTTTAGGTGCTTTTGGCCCATAAATTCTTACCTGGGGAAGTTGTGTTAATTTCTCCATTAAATAGGCGGTCAATTCTGCTTCATAAGCATGAATTTTATCCATCCCAATGTTCGTTAAATAATCAACCGCTGCACCTAAACCAATCGCTTCGGCAATCGCTGGCGTACCTGCTTCAAACTTATGAGGTAAATCCGCGTAAGTCGCATTTTCCAGAAATACGTCAGCAATCATTTCACCACCACCTAAGAAAGGTGGCGTCGATCGCATCAGATTTAGCTTACCATACAAGAAACCAATTCCCGTCGGGCCACACATCTTGTGCCCTGATACTGCCATCCAGTCGCAATCAATATCTTGGACATCAATTGGCATGTGTGGCACACTTTGGCAAGCATCAATTAACACTTTAGCACCATATTGATGAGCTAGAGCTGCAATTTCCTTAACAGGATTGATACAACCTAATGTATTAGAAACATGCACGATCGAAACTAATTTCGTCTTATCATTTACTAATGATTGATAATGTCCAAAATCGAATTCTTCTTCTGGTGTAAGCTGAACGAACTTGAGTCGAGCACCTGTTTTTTGGGCGACTAATTGCCAGGGAATTAGATTACTATGATGTTCCATCACTGATAGAATTATTTCATCGCCACGTTGCAGATTGCTCAATCCCCAACTGTATGCAACTAAATTAATCGCTTCCGTCGCATTTCGAGTGTAAATAATCTCTTGCGACGAAACCGCATTCACAAATTTAGCAATCTTTTCTCTCGCACCCTCATAAGCATCTGTCGCTTCCGCACTCAGCGTATGTACGCCGCGATGAACATTAGAATTATAGTGACTATAATAATGCTCCAGCGCGTGAATCACCGCATGAGGTTTCTGCGAAGTCGCGGCATTATCTAGATAAACTAGTGGCTTACCATGTACCTCACGATGAAGAATCGGAAAATCTGCGCGTACAGACTCAGCAAGATTTAAGGTTTTAGTTTGAATAAAAGTCATATTAGGATCGATGTTTCCTCTAAGATTTTGAATCAGTCGTTGGATGCGGCTTCCTCTAGTCATTTCTTGCCAATCTTTAGCTAGCTTTAAAGGCTTTCACTGCTACTGCTAGTTTTTCACGCACTGAAGCAACGGGGATTCGATCGATAATCTCTACCGCAAAAGCGTTAATTAGTAATATTTTAGCTGTTTCGACATCCAAACCTCGACTTTGGAGATAAAAAATCTCATCGTCTTCTAATTGGCTCACCGTCGCACCGTGGGAACATTTAACGTTATCAGCGGTAATTTCAAGCTGAGGTTTGGTATCAATCCTGGCGGTGGATGATAGCAGCAGATTCCGATTCAATTGCCCAGCATTGGTTTGTTGCGCTGCTTGGGGCACGAATACTTTACCATTGAAAATTGCATGAGCGCGATCGTCTACGATACACTTGTGCAATTGATTCGTCGTACCGTGAGGCTTAGTCAGTGCAATAGTACTATGAGTATCAGATTCCTGTTCCCCATTTACCATCGCTAAACCATTGAGATTGGTTTCTGTCTGTGCGCCAATTTGGAAGATTTCCCAGTTGTGACGAGACAGTTTTGAGCCAAGATCGATCGAGTTCCCCGTATAGGAACTATGCTGAGACTGGGAAACCGCCGTCTTCCCGATATGAATCGCGGTGATATCCTCATCCTGAATCCGCGTATGATTGAGTTTCGCCGTATCACCCAGCCAGATTTCGGTAACGGCGTTATTGAAATAGGGATGATTAGGAATCGATGTATGTAGATATTCCTGAATCACCGTCGCACGACTTCCAGCTTCCATCACAATTAACGTGCGCGGCTGAATCGCCACCGCCATATCATCGACAGTCGCAATAAATAATAGCTGAATCGGTGAATCATAAGCACTATCTTTATTTAGCCACACCACCGCAGCCTCATTAATACCCGCCGTATTAATCGCCGTGAAAACTTCCTCACCTCCAGGCTGTTTGCCCAGGTAATTAGTCACCGCCAACCCTGCATCGATAGCTGCGGCTAAATTCCCAATAAACACCCCCGCAGGTAAATTCGCAATGCTGGAATATTCAGGTGCGTAGATAGCATTAACAAACACCAGACGGCTGTCAGGAGCCTCTGGAATAAGTAAACCATTAATATTAACTGGCGGTAGTTGCGTGCTGGGTGCAGCGAATGTTTGCGCCAGCAGCGGTGATAAATTAGTGAATCGCCATTCCTCGTTTTTGTTAGTGGGAATAGTTTCCTCTTGGAGATACGCAGATGCTTGGGTGCGAATATCTTGGAGTTGAGGATTCGCCGGCGGCGTAAGTGGGATGAGTTGGGTAAGAGTTGCTGTCATATTTCAGAGTAAATAAAGAAAAGATAATTTTATAAATACAAAGATCTGTAGGGGTGGGTTTATGCAAGCAATATTATTAGTAATTGGGATCTCAAACAAACCCACCCACCTCACTAGTAATTAACAAATTGCTAACCAACATTCGATTAACTTATGAGGTTAGGGCAGGTTCGCACGGGCATCGCTAGGATGGAGCGAGAACATTAGCATAAACCTGCCCCTACAGATCTTTTATACGTTCGCTGTTTCTGGCTCCGTCACCCAGTCATAACCCTTAGCCTCCAATTCCAGTGCGAGTTCCTTCCCGCCGCTAGTCAGGATTTTTCCGTTCGCCATCACATGGACAAAATCAGGAATAATATAGTCCAGCAACCGCTGATAATGAGTAATCACCAACATCGAATTATCCTTGTTCGATAATTGATTTACCCCGCCAGCCACAATCTTCAGCGCGTCGATATCCAATCCCGAATCAGTCTCATCGAGAATCGCTAAACTAGGCTGGAGAATCGCCATCTGAAGAATTTCATTCCGCTTTTTCTCACCACCAGAGAAACCTTCATTTACACTCCGGCTGAGGAAAGCAGGATTCATTTTGACGATATCTAATTTAGCTTGAATCAACTCATCAAAATCGAATACATCTAGTTCTTCCAATCCCAGATGTTTTTGACGCGAATTATAAGCAACACGGAGGAAATCGAGGTTACTCACACCAGGAATTTCTAACGGATATTGGAACGCGAGAAATACACCGGAACGCGCCCGATCTTGCGGTTCCAAGTCAAACAGGTTTTCACCTTTATAGATGACTTCTCCGCCTGTGACTGTGTATGCGGGATGTCCAGCTAATACTTTCGATAACGTACTTTTACCAGAGCCATTTGGCCCCATAATTGCGTGGATTTCACCAGCTTTGATTTCGATGTTTAAGCCTTTGAGGATCGGAGTACCATCTACTTCGGCGGTGAGATTTTTAACTGATAATATTACTGGGCTATTTTCGACGATCATGATTCTTAGTAATTAGTATAGATATTTTTTATTAAGCAGCAGAGAAATCAGAGAAAAATCGATCTACTTTCAATACTCAGTTTAACCGATCGAGCGAACTCAGGAACGACTAATTTTAGATAGAGTGTATCAATTTACCTGGAGGTATTTTCCCACGGATCTTCAACATTAAAATCATTAATTAAGTACTCGGTCACGATCGAATTAAAGATTTTAACAACTAGGCACATATCACGAATATAGTTTCTAACATCACCGATTGTCGGCTTGTCGTCAGAAGATCCGTGGGTAATATTATTACGCCTACTAACAAAGACATTTAATCTTATTTTTGAATTTTCATTTCCTGCTTTTTGTTCCACAAGACTCCAAATGGAAGAAATACCAATTCCTTTAAAAAGATTTTCCACATTGCTACTACCAGGTGATGCAAATCCATTAAGATGGAGCTTTTCTTGAAATATACCCTGCTTACATTTCTGATTCTCATCAGTTAATAAATTTTGACTGATCTCTTCCAGTATTTTCCATTTTTTCTCAGGATTTAAACTGTCTAACAGTGGTTTGGAAAGAATTTGAGTAACTTTTAATGGTATCGGTAGTATGCTGACAGGTGTTTGATTATTCTCATGAAAACTCAAAATATCAACAATCAAACCTTCAAAAAAGCTCTCCACATGACTGCATAATAATAACATTGATGCTCTTGACAAACATTCATTAATGTCTCTTTGTTTAGGAGTAGTCTCATTTACATAGGATAAAGAGATTAAAGTGCCCACCTCTCTTAAATTAGTCCAAAATTTTAGTAATGCAGGCGAACGATGTTTGGTGAAGCTCATAACTATGTACTTTCATGAGCCATCCCTATAATAATTCTTTCTACTGATATACCTATTTCTTGTAGTGTTGTCCGCCATTTATCGAGTCGAGATTGAAAACGAACAATTTTTTCCGGAAAATAAGTAATATCTTCTTGAAATCCTTCATCATTAAATATCTTCTTGAATTCGTCTAATATGGCATTGTTTTTTTGCTGAATTGTGTCTGATGATATTGCGGAAAAATAGAGCATGACAATATCATAAATTGCTCTATTCAAAGATTTGTTCCATGTATCATTAATAGGATCATACCTACGAAAACTATTTTCTCCAAATACACAATCAACATCGGTGATAGTTTTTAAAAATATTTCTCGGTGATTATGAACAACCTCCGAACTCATCTTCATCCCTGATTGTAGATAGTTATCTAAGAATTTAGCTAAGTTACCCTGATAGTTAGCACGATCGAAGTAAAAAGCAAAAAACCTTAAAATCATCTCACAATCATTCATTCTCTTGTCAACATTTTCAGATCTCCGTAATTTCTTAAATGTTTTATCTTCAGATAATTCTTTTATTAATCTGTTGAGATTTCCTTTGTACAGACTATTTCTGAGTTCTTGACGATTTAGCTTTACAGAATTTGAATTTAGCCTATCAAACACATCAAATCTAATTTCTGGATGTGATTCTTTCTGAATCAGAATACATCTGATCGATCTTGACTGTATCGATCTCCGATCTGATATACCTAATTGACTAAATTTTTTCTTGTTAAGATCCGATCTTATTTTCAAAGATCTTAGTTTGAACTTATCATTCAGATATCTGTAAATTGCAGTCAGTCTTTGCTGCCCATCAATCACACTATAGCTACCATCCTCTAATTCAGCAAAGTAGCAAACTGGAATTGGAACATTTATCAACAGTGATTCTATCAAACGACTAGCTTTAGTGTCGTCCCAAACTCTACGACGTTGAAAATCATCTGCAAGCACTAAAGTCCCGTCATCTACCTGATCTTTTAGAGAGCGGATAATAAAGTCATACGGATGTGTAAATAGCTTTCTATCTTTGCCGCTATCATCAATAATTGGTTGAACTTCCGATTCTAGCTCTTCACTATTGGTTTCATTGTCAAATTCATCTTCTAAGAATTCTGGAAGATCTTGGATTGTTACTTCATTTGCAAGCATGTACTAACACCTCATTAATGGGCAGGTAATATGGTGGACAAATTCCCTTGCCATATTACCTATCAAAACTTGTTAACCCACAGTACCTTCTAATTTCAAGCTCAACAGTCTGTCAGCTTCAACCGCAAATTCCATCGGAAGTTGATTGAAGACATCCTTACAGAAACCACTAATCATCATCGAAATCGCATCCTCTTGGGAAATCCCGCGTTGAGCGAAGAAGAATAATTGATCCTCACCAATCTTAGATGTCGATGCTTCGTGTTCGACTTTGGCGGTTTGATTCTGAACTTGGATATAGGGGAAAGTATTCGCTTGCGCTCTGTCGCCAATTAGCATCGAGTCACATTGGGAATAATTTCTCGCGCCTTTGGCTGTTGGATTCATTTTGACTAAACCGCGATAGCTGTTCTTCGATTTACCTGCCGAAATTCCCTTGGAAATAATCGTACTGCGAGTATTTTTACCGACATGGATCATTTTAGTTCCGGTGTCGGCTTGTTGGAGATTATTCGTCAGCGCGACGGAGTAAAATTCGCCGACGGAATTGTCGCCGACTAGAACGCAACTCGGATATTTCCAAGTAATTGCCGAACCTGTTTCTACTTGTGTCCACGAAATCTTGGAATTAACACCTTTACACAAGCCGCGTTTAGTGACGAAGTTGTAGATGCCACCTTTACCAGTTTCATCGCCTGCGTACCAGTTTTGGACGGTGGAATATTTGATTTCGGCGTTGTCTAGTACCACCAATTCGACGACGGCGGCGTGGAGTTGATTAGTGTCGAATGCGGGTGCGGTACAGCCTTCGAGATAGGTGACGGATGCACCTTCATCGGCGATGATTAGTGTCCGCTCAAATTGTCCACTATCGCCAGTATTAATCCGGAAATAGGTGGATAAATCCATCGGACATTTGGTACCTTTGGGGATGTAAACAAAGGAACCGTCACTAAATACGGCAGAGTTTAAGGCTGCAAAGAAATTATCGGCGATCGGCACCACACTTCCCAAGTATTTTTCGATTAGTTCGGGATATTCTTTGACTGCTTCAGAAATCGAGCAGAATACCACGCCTTCTTTGGCTAATTGTGCCTTAAAAGTGGTGCCGATCGAGACGCTATCAAATACCGCATCAACAGCCACATTCGACAGACGTTTTTGCTCGCTCAGGGAAATCCCCAACTTCTCAAAGGTTTCGAGCAACACAGGATCGACTTCATCTAAGCTATCCAATTTTTTGGCAGCTTGCTTGGGCGCAGA
The DNA here is from genome assembly GCF_031418915.1 of Chamaesiphon sp. VAR_48_metabat_135_sub. Lineage (NCBI taxonomy): Bacteria > Bacillati > Cyanobacteriota > Cyanophyceae > Gomontiellales > Chamaesiphonaceae > Chamaesiphon > Chamaesiphon sp. VAR_48_metabat_135_sub. Next base: position 36,907 of record NZ_JANOJV010000020.1, read on the forward strand.
ATAGTAGATAATATCCTGATAATCGATCGCTGGATAGTCCACATGGGGCCAGGTTGGTTCGGTCATCTTCAACCACTGGCGATAAGCTCTGAGGCGGAAGTTGAGCAGAAATTCTGGCTCATCCTTCTTGGATGAAATCAACCGCACGATATCCTCATTCAATCCACGGGGAATCTTGTCTGACTCAATATCAGTAACAAAGCCGTATTTGTAAGGTTGATTAACTAAGTTTTGGACTATAGTACTCATCGATCGCCTGTGTTCTCTCTAGAATAAGGATTGGATAATATTAATTTGGTATTGCTGCGGAGATTTTACCCCCAACCCCCTTGTAAAGGGGGCTTTCATTCCCGCCCCCCGCAGGGAGCGGCTCTTGCTCCCTCCCCTTTATAAGGGGAGGGCTGGGGTGGGGTAAA
>NZ_JANOJV010000021.1:0-60389 GCF_031418915.1 Chamaesiphon sp. VAR_48_metabat_135_sub
TAACGTGAGTTCGGGTTAAGGCTGTTTGCTACGTTCATTACCCGCCCGCGACTGAAGTGCGGGCTACTAGCTCAAGTCCACTTCAGTGGACTGGCAGATCTTTAGTCCACTTCAGTAGAGCGGAGCTAGGAATGACCGCAGGGAGATCCCGATTCCGAACTCAGGTTAGTCAGGTAAGCAAGTAAGAGATTGGAGACTTCTCGTTCAAACTGACTATTGCGGACAAAGTTAGGATACTCAATGACTGCTGCATGGCATAAAGAGTCAACAGTTCGACTCAAAATAAACACTGTCAGATCGATATTTTGCGGATGAATGCGATCGCGCCATCGGTTGAGATATGCACCTAAAAGTTCGGTAATGCGATCGTAAGCCTTTTGCATTTGCGGAGATCGTCCAGAACGGGGGATTTCTTCGCTCAATACCTGATGCAATCGCGGATGAATTGCATGAGCTGCGACTAGTGCTGTCACTAGTTCGGGAATAACAATTTCTAGCTGTGAGTCAAACAAATGATTTAGTTTCGTCTCCACTAATTCCACCATTTCATTCGAGTGTTGCTCGATTAATGCAGTCATTAGGGATTCTTTATTAGGGAAGTACTGATATAGCGAGCCAATACTAATCCCTGCTCGATTGGCAATCCGGTTGGTATTTGCATTTTGGTAGCCTTCTTCTACCAAAATGTGAGTAGTTGCTTCGAGAATCGCTTCGACGGTAATTCGCGAACGTTCTTGTTTTGGTAGTTTACGCGGGGTTGTGGCGGGTTTGTTGGGCATCAAAATACCTGAATAGAAAGCGAGTTGGCAATATGAGTATTTACTCATATTATAGGATTAATCGCCGATTTAATTCACTGAAACTTCCTGAAGATATCATGAACCAACCCAAATATCGTGTGTTTGTTTGTACGAGACAGCGTGGCGATCTCGATCGTCCAGAAAACTGTTGCTTCAATTGTGGAGGAGTGGAAATCTATCAAGCTTTCCGCAATGAGATCGAACATCAACAGTTAGCAAATCGAGTCGAAATCCGGCAATCAGGCTGTTTGGATCGGTGTGAAGCTGGGACAGTGGTAGCTGTTTATCGCGCTCATTGGCAAAATTTTGCATGGCTGCCTGATAAAATCCAGCGCAAACTTAGAAAAATATTATTTCCCAATCGTCATTTATACGGTCATCTAACTAGCGCAGATATTCCAGCGATCGTTGAGAGTCATTTAATTGAGGGGAAACCCCTAAAACAGAAACTATTAACTAATACCAAATAAAATACTAATTGGTGGTATGCGAGGGACAGGCAAAGCGGCAATAGATTGCTCGATCGATCTTGGGTATTCAGTTACATTGCTAGCAAGAGATCCAGCTAAAGCAGAATCTTTATTTCGGTTCTAAATTAACGTGAGTTCGGGATAAGGATTTCCGTTCGCGTAGCGTACCATCGGTAATCGATGACTACTAGCTTCGTTTTCGCACCGCCCTCAAATGAATTTGGGGCTAATAGCAAAAGTTCGTTTCAACGAACTAATTAATTTGGTAGTTCTCTGAAGAGAACTTGAGCTATTAGCCCGAACTTATAGTTCAGGGCGGTGCTTGAGCAGAGCAAATCAATTTTCCTTATCCCGAACTGACAATCGTACACTGATTTGCTGGAATTATACATTTACACCGAAATCTTTGTTTGCAGTTCCCATTCTGTGGATCGTCAATAAATTTTTGTGGGCTGGATATATGCGATCGGTCATGTCAAATGTCAAAGTACAGCTCGATCGAAAGCAATTAAATAATCTAGAGGGTATATGACAACAGCAACAGAATTAAATTATGTCTATTTTATGCTAGTCAAGACAACAACAACTTGGCTGCAAATTCCCACCAAGCAAAGATTTGAATTTCTAGAGAAGACGATTAAACCGATTCTTGCAAAACATCCAGCCGTGAAAATGAGGTTCTTCGATTCTGAAGCTTTTTCAGGGCGGTTTACAGATGTGCTGATGTGGGAAACAGCGCAGGTGAAAGAGTATCAATGCTTGGTTGAAAAGCTGCGAGAAACACCATTTTGGGGAACGTATTTTGAGATCGTTGAAATCGTACCTGGAATTGAAAATGCCTATGCAATTTTCAACCAAGTTGCGCCTCTTTCTGTCTGAATAGGTAATTATTAATTATCGATTACTCCGGCACCCAGATGGAGACAGAACCGCCTTGGCAGGAAAAATTGCCCCAACCATCGGCATTAGTCAGAACGGGGGTGCTAACAGCGGTGGTGATGTCGATGTAGGTGGTATTTGGTTTGCTAACATCCATCCATTTTGTCCCAGCATCACCATTACCCATGAGGACAGCCATAGTTTTGGGATGATCCTTAGTACCCAGTCGCGTCCAGCCTACCGTATTTGGATGGTCGAAATAATCATGCTGAATCCCATAAGCATAGTCGCGGCGAGCCTGGAGGAGTCGATCGATGATGGTACGATGGGACTGAAGAACGATATCATAGTCATTGCCATCTTTGCCTCGATCGCGATAAGTTGCTCCATAGTAATCGCCGTAAAATACGCAGGGATAACCCGCTTCGCGCAGTAAGATTAGGGCATATGCGAGGGGTTTAAACCAGTTTTCGACTACTGATTCGAGAGATTGGAGTGGTTGGGAATCATGATTTTCGACGAAGGTAACAGCTAGTGTGGGTTGATGTTGAACTAGAGTACCATCGAAGATCTGACGCAGATCGTAGCTTTGACCCTGACGACTGGCGACATGAAAGTTGTTGTGTAAAGGTGCATCGACAAGATGAATTTTACCTTCGGTTTCTTTGATAAAATATTCAAGTGCCTCGATTTCATAGGACCAATATTCACCGACGGTAAATAGATCTTTTTTCGCATAGTTATTCAGATTTTTGAGCCAATCATAAAAGAATCTGGCTTCGATATGTTTGACAGCATCTAGGCGCAAACCATCGATTTTTGTCGTATCGAGATACCATTCACCCCAGTATTTTAGCTCGCCCAATACTTCGGGATGATCCATGTCGAGATCGCAGCCCATGAGGTAGTCGAAATTACCTTTTTCAATATCGACATTGCGATCGAATGTTTTATCTCTAATTAGATAGACAGCCTTCTGCTGTTGATTGTAGACATTATAATCGATAGCATCAAAGTGCCACCAGTGCCATTCCATCGTGGAATATTTACCCTTACGTCCAGGAAAGGTAAAATTCGTCCAACCTTCAATTTTTTGATAATTATCGATCGGTTGAAATCTATTATTAGGATCGAGGGGAGTAGCTTCAAATTCTTCTTGTGCATCTGCACCTAGACGGTGATTTAAAACGATGTCTCCATAGATTTGGATACCCGCAGTATGGGCACTATCGATCGCGCGAACGTATTCATCTTTGGTACCATATTTAGTCGGAACCGACTTCTTCTGATCGAATTCCCCTAAATCGAATAAATCGTAGACAGCATAGCCCACATCATAGCCACCATTACTACCTTTATAAGCAGGTGGCAACCACAGAGCTGTAAATCCAGCCGCAGCTAACTCCCGAGCATCCCGCGTGAGTTGATTCCAGAGGCTACCATCTGGGGGTAGATACCAATGGAAGTATTGCATCATCACACCATTAACTTCGGACATGAATCGACTCCTGGCTGTAGGTCAATGAAGTATTAATATCAAAAAAACTTCAGAGTGTCAACAGCATTAACTAAATTGGGAACTGCTTCAGCAGCCCAATTACCCTCGCAACCACGTCCGGTACTCAAAATTAATCGTAAGCTATACTTGCTAGGTATTCCGGCTACCTGCATCCACACCAGATCGCTTTCGGCTTCACAGGCAATACTTTCTTCATCCATCAATTCCGATTGGATCGATCGCATATTATCTACTAATTGTCCCAGCAACCGACAAAAATCTGCTAGTTCGGTAGTCGTCAATTCAAATGCCCAATCGTCGCTACCAACTAATCCTTGGTACTCAGCTTCTGGATTCCAGCCAATTCTCCACCCATTACCGGATTTCAGGATTTTTTGCATAGAATTTGCATGAAGTCCCCTTGTTAAGGGGGATTTTGATTCCGAATCTTAGCCCCTTTAACCAGAGGGTTTGGGGGATTTACGCCAACTTCGCTTTTAGATTGTCTAATCTCCCAAAATTTCTGGTTGAGTCAGTTCGTCAGACATCTCGATAATGGCACGCATTACAGGTTTGATCGAGGGATCGTCGATATTATCACATTCATAGCGGTGGCGTTTTTTCGCACGGTTGGCTACTTGAACGGTAATTTTATAGCGATTAGAAGCTGCGCCAATCAGTTCCTCGGCTCGATAAGCAATCTGGATCGAGTCAAAGTGAGAATGCGAACGACGTTGAATCATATTTACTCCTAATACAGTCCTGTCCTCCTCTAGTGTACCTGACAGATTAGTCGAGCGGCTAGGGTCTTGGCTAACTGACCCACCAGCCATCAGGAAGCAAGACACCACCGAATTGTCGAACATGTTGGGGGTTCATAAAATAAGCCCAAGTGGAGCGGTGGAAATTTCCATTGAGTGTATATGTGGTGACTAATTCGCGAGTATAATCATTCTCTGCTGGCTGTCGTTGAGGATCGTAGTCTTCGAGTTCGTCTAACTCCAGTAATATTGACCTGTCGTCAAAGGAGAAAACGAATCCATGTACTTGTCCGAACCCGTGAATTGCCCCTGGATAGCCTAATGAAGGAAAATGATATAACTTTCCACCAATGTACGCACGGTGGCTAGTAATGATTTTAGTGCCACAATAGCGATCGAAATTAGTTGCTCCAGGCTTTAGCGTACCGTAGACAAAAATATGTAAGCTCAAATCTTGCACCAATACTTATATATTATTAAATCCTAAATCCTAAATTCTAATTCCCAACTCTCTCATGACTATAATTAATAAACAAAGCCAATCGATGCAAGTGCCGAAATTATTGGCAGATCACCTGCGATGGATGGTGGTATTGGCACAATTGAGAGAACTGGGGGGAACTAAGCATCGTTATCCTGTCAAGCAGTTAGTTACCGATTTACAATTGACTAACTTGTTTGTCAAACCGACAGGTGAAATAGATCGGGAACCAGTGGTGGGAATTAGTAAGAAAGCCTGGGAGATCTGGTTTTGTGGAAAGTCTGTAGAAAAGGGGGAAAGTCCGCTCAATTCTATTTATCAGTGTCGGAGTTTCTATGGTTTGGACGCACCAAATAACTTGTTACAACGACTGAATAAACTTTTGGATTTGGCGATCGATCGACATAAAACGCTCGAACCTGAAGCCAGACGGGGCAAGAAGGATAGTAAGTACGATCGCTATCTCGAACAGTGGGGCGAATATGCACTCCAATTAGTTGCTCTTAATGGTGGTTGGGAGCATTTTAGTAGTCGAACAAGTTTGGTAGAAATTAAAGATTTTTGGATGGGAATTCAACCGCCAAAAACGAAGATGATGGGAGCAGATCGAGAATCTTTGATTCAACGAATTATTTATCTCGATAGCGATCGATACATCCAAATTGTTACGACAGCAATTGCTTCATTATATCCGCTGTGGTTCTTCAAATCACAGGCGCGGAAAGAATTACTCGATCGCATTGCCATTCAAGATCGGGGAATGAAGAAAGCTTTACCCAAACGAGATTTATATATCGATGTCAATACCAAAATCGGCCAGATGGCGGGATTACCTTATCCTTTTGGCGTAGCTGATGAGCTGTTGGCTTATTGTTGGGATGTCGAGATTCAGCAGGTAGAAAGCCATTTGGGTGAAAGCGCGTGGTGTCCGATTGCAATTAAATCGATCGCGAGAGAATTGCAAAATGAGTATTGGAGTCCGCCGCTATTATTTACGATGTGGGGCGATGAATTTCCGCTACCAGATGATGATAGACACAACTATTCGATCCCGCTAATTACCCTGACACAGGGTGGAGATCGATTTGGCGAATTGTATCGACGAATCGCTGTTGAGGAAAAACAATTAACAGATGTGAGTATCGGGATCGAACAGCATACTTATGGTGAAAAAATTCTCGATCGATTGACACTCGAAAAAGTCAATATTTCTACTCAGTACAACTTAACTCGTGCTCAAATCCTCACCGAGCAGCTAAATATAGATCTGATTGCTAGTTATTTTCCAGTCAGTCTATCGTTGCAAATAAATCCTAATTATCGACAATTAAGTACAACAGATTTATATCAAAAATGGGGGAAAATCGGTGATGCATTTAACAATACTTCGCCTCAGTTAGTATTAGCTGGAGGATTATTTCTCGCTAGACAAGCAAAAGCTACTGATCTGATTATCGATCTTGGTATATATCTACATACAGTGGAGTTATTAATTCGCAATCTCCGACCGGAATGGGACTCGATCGAGCGTTATTTTCCCCAGTTGTCTAGTAACAACATTACGGAGAAACAAGCGGCTGCACAGGCGATTAGGGAAGCTTGTCAAGTAGTTGGCAAAAAGACTAGGTTAGTCAAAGATGGCGACTTAGTTGGGGCTAATGCGATCGCAGAAATATTGAGTCAAGTAGCCATTGAGATGTTGACAGCTTTAATTCCAGTAGAGGCGGATCTGTATCGAGAATGTGTCGAACAGATTGATGATTGGGGTTGGGCAAAGTTGTTAGAATCCGTTCGGTTTACATCTATATATATTGCTTGTGAGTTATTTACTGGGTAGTTAAATTAGTTGAAAGTGAATGAGATGACCCCGATCTATTGAGTTTGGATTGTTGTAGCTTATTTTTAGCGTTCGCGCCGTTCTGGTCGTTCTGGTCGTTCTGGTCGTTCGTGTCGGGGCATTGCTCGTTGAATAATCGAATTAGTATTAACTACTTGTCTTTCTGGTCGTTCGTGGCGGGGCATTGCTGGTTGAATAATCGAATTAGTATTAACTACTTGTCGTTCTGGTCGTTCTGGTCGTTCGTGTCGAGGAACAACTTGTTGAATAATTGAATTAGTATTAGTTACTTGTCTTTCTCGTTGTTCGGAACGCTCGTAGCGGGGATTAGTTTGTTGAATCGAATTAGTATTAATTACTTGTCGATCGCGTTGTTCGGTTCTAATATTTTTGGGACTCGTTTGTTGAATGATAGAATTGGTATTAACCACTTGTCGATCGCGTAGCATTGGTTTAAACGAGTCGCGATTAGGTCGATTATTTTTGGAACTATTCGATCCACTTGTTGATTCAAATGTCGAACTATTGTTAATAATCACCGTGCGCTGTTGTCCATCATTACGATGGTGGCGGGGATTAACTTGAATGACCGGACTGTTATAGTTATTATAGGTATTAATGACCTGGGGTCGGTGATGATAAGATCCACCATGTCCAGACCCGAAGTAGATCCCTTGACTATAATAAATAACTATACCTCGACGATAGTAACCGCCAATATAATAAGGACTAAATATTATTGGGCTGTAGTAAGTAATTGAAGTCTGACTATAATCTTTATCTGCATATTGAGGGTTGAGTAAAACAGCTTGGTTATAATCAGATGCCGCTGCTTGGCGATCGCCTAATTCAGACTCAATTGCGCCCCGATTATAATACGCCCCTGCATTGTTTGGATCGATCGCGATCGCCCGACTATAGTCATCAATTGCGCCCTGTTTATCACCTAAATCAGATCGAACTACCCCGCGACTGTAGTAAGCAGCTCCATAATTTGGATTGAGAGCAATTGCTCGATTAAAATCAGAAAGTGCGCCGCGTTTATCGCTCAACTCATATTTGGTGGCACCACGATTGTACAAGGCTTCAGCAAACTTTGAATTCAGCCCGATTGCTCGATCGTAGTCATTAATTGCACCGTGTTTATCACCCAACTCATATTTCGCCGCACCGCGATTGTTGTAGGCTTGCGCGTAATTAGGATTGAGGAAAATCGCTCGATCAAAATCAGCTAGCGCACCTTTCCGATCCCCCAAAGCCGAACGCACAACTCCACGATTTACATGCGCTAAAGCATAGTTGGGATCGATTTGAATTGCCCGATTATAATCAGCCAAAGCACCCTGCATGTTTCCGCTATTATACTTACTAACTCCAGCCGATAAAAACTTCTCTGCAGTGGAGTTAGCAGCATTAGCAGCAGGTTGAACTAGGGCAATTGTCGCAATACTTAAAAAAGCTGGAATTAGTATATTCATAATAGTTAGCAGTGATTGGCGATCTTAAAAACTGATCGGCATTATTTGATTCATGACGGTGACATTTTGCTTCCCGTTCCCATTTTACTACTTAGAACATCGCTCTGACAGAACTACTATTATTCGGCGGCGTAAATAAAAGTACTTTTCGTTACGCCCAGTTCCGTACAAACATTATCTATCGGCAAATCCCAAGCTTCGATCGGGAGCGTTTCTACATAGGCAAAATCAAAAACGATTCCGATCGTCAGCATCTTTCGCCACAATGGATCTGCGCGCAACCTGTCGTAATAACCACCCCCATAGCCCAAGCGATAACCCGATCGATCGATCGCCACTGCTGGCACTAACATCAGATCGACGTTATCTGGCTCGATCGGCGGTAATTCCGGTGAAGGTTCTAAAATGCCATAAGCCCCAATTAACATCGGTTCAGAAGGCTGCCAGCAGTGCCACACCAGATTTTTGCCAACACATCGAGGTAATCCCCATTGCTTGTTAGTATGGGTAAATAAATAATCGAGATTCGGCTCTTGGCGACAGCTTTGATAGGCGAGAATCGTCCGCGCGCTGATAAATTCGGGACAGGTTGAGAGATGATGACAAAGGAGATCGCTGTGACTTCGCCAGAGTTCCATTGACAACGCGGCTCTCTGTTGCAACAGTTGACGGCGCAACGTATTTTTATTGTAATTTAAAATTTCCATTCTCAACTAGATATTTACTAATCGGAATCAGCCAAATTGACCATGACGATCGAGTCAATTTATAGCTAAAATTCAGGTATCGACTTCCCTATTGTATATGTTATTCCTCAAGGCTCAAGCCAAGACTAATACTAGCGGATATTTTCATAAATATTTTAACAATCTTTTTGTTAAAAAACGTCAATTAACCGAGATTGAACTCGACTCGATCGATCGAGTTCAAGCTGATTGGCAGAACATCTTGGGAAGTACAGTTACCGATCGAGCTAAAGCAGAAAGTAGTGTCAAAGACTGCTATCAATATGCTAATCTAAATATACCGAATATTATTTGGGCAGACCATCCCCTGAACGTCATCAAAATTTTAATTAATCGTCCAGATCTGGATGATATATCGGGGCTGATTATTCAGGAGATTTGGCAAAGTGAATTAGCAATTCAGAGATCGATCTGCCCTGAATCTGCGGCGTATATACTATCCCATCTAAATCCCCAACAGCCGATCGACACGCCGATCGGCACTCGTCAAATCGCACCGATTGCCAACAGATTGAATGAGCTAGTTATGAGTCAAGTCAACAATCTCTACTACGATCTGACCGAACGGAAAATTCCGCCCCCGCTCCAAGATTACCAGATTGGCGATCTCGGCTATTTCGACTATTTCCTGCGAATCGGTCTGAATATTCCCCGCATCAAACCAGTTATCGATTTAGCTAAATCTGGTGGTTGGTGTTGGACGTTTGAAAAGCTGGCAATTCTCACTCCTAAACCTTCAAAAATCAAAATTGATCGGCGCGGAAAAATTATTGGTATTTTTTATAATGGTGTAAATATCTTGAGTGGGTCTAACCAAGCAAACTAAGTATCTAATTCTCCAAAATTCTAATGTATCAGCATTGATCGAACAAATATTTGATATTTTATTTGATTTGCTCGATCTCAGCTTAATTCTATTCAACTACATTATAGTCGAAAATTTAATATGTCATCATCTATCCATACAATGGCCAAACGATCGACAGATGAATCTTTATCCCAATACTTAGCGAAAGTGTCAATAGAACGCCGGAAATTAATTAAGTCAGAAATAGATTTTATCCCCGAACATAGAACGAAGTGGGCAGATATTCTCGCAGACAGCACGACCGAGCGCGATCTTGCAGAAACGGCAATTAACGCTTGTTATCATTACGCTGGATTGGAACAACCACACATTCTGTGGACGGAAAATCCGCTGAATGCGATGAAAATTCCGATCGATCGTCAAGATTTAGTAGATGTCGGCAGCGAAATTTTGGCGCGAATCTGGAATAGTTGTAATCGAGAAATCGAGGGTCAAATCGATCCACAATTTATTGATGTTGTCAAAGCCTATGCTAATCCTCGCGCCCAAATTATTGACGAACAGCAAACTATTGCTTTCGATCCACTCGGAGACTTCTTAAATCAAGTGCTGATCTCAGAAATTAAAAAGATTTATCCCCAGCTCGATCCACTATCTCTGCCCACTGCGATGCAAGATTATCGAGTTGCGTACTTGAGTTATTTCGACTATTTTCATCAAATTGGCCTTAATATTCCCCAAATCCAGCTCCTCATCAATTTAGCAAAATCCTGTGGTTGCTGCTGGGCATTTGAAAAAATCGCTATTCTCACCCCCAAACCATCGACGATCGAATTTAGCACGCGAGGCGAATTACTCTCCCTTGTGTATGATGGCGTGAATATCCTCGGCTAAATTTAGTTCCTCATCCCCCGACCCGTGGCATAATTAGAAAGGGAGTCAACTACCCATCATCATATTCGATCCACTCAAACCAGCGAACCGAGATTGCCGTTCAGGTGAGTAGCAAGAAACTTACAACACCCGATTGCCGATTGCATTGCTAAATAACTTGTTAATAAGGATGTCGAGACTGTGCCCCTAATTACGACTGGTAAGCCATTTATCCGCGATCTAGAACGAACTGGAGCATTGGGGGTGTATGCCCCGCTTGAAGGTGGCTATGAGGGTCGATATCAGCGACGACTCCGTGCTACTGGATATGAGAGTATGCGCCTATCTGCCAGAGGTTTAGGCGATCTGAGTGCCTATCTCACTGGAGTACATGGAGTCCGTCCCGCTCACGTTGGCAAAAAAGAAATTCGCACCTACTATATCCCCCCCATTCTCGATACTTATCTCGATCGATTACGACCAACATCCAAAGGTTTGGTATTGTGGTTGATTGATGGACAGGTATTATCTAGTCAAGAATTAGCCTATTTAGCCGAGTTACCAAAGATCGATCCCCGAGTCAAAGTCATCATCGAACTAGGTGGAGATCGCGAATTTCGCTGGGTACAACTCGCTGAATTGGCATAACCTCTCGATCGTTACGAACATCTAACTCCTAACACCTAAACCGCATGAGCGCGATTACTCCCAGTCAAGTTAAAGCCACAATCGAAGCGGGTATCCCAGAATCGATCGTCCAAATTACTGATTTGACAGGTGGTGGCGATCACTATCAAGCAGTGGTAGTCTCCGCCCAATTTGAAGGCAAATCTCTGATTCAACAACATCAGTTAGTATATGCCGCCGTACGCGAACCGATGGCTAGTGGCGCAATCCACGCCCTCGCCCTGAAGACGTATACCCCCGAAACATGGCAAGCGGCTAATTAAGGGACTTTGCCCTACTCTCGATCCTCTACCCCCTACCCTCTTCTTATGACTACTTCAGCAGCAGCACAAATCGATACTCTAATTAAAGAAAATAAAATTATGGTCTTCATGAAGGGCAATAAAATGATGCCCCAATGTGGATTTTCTAACCAAGTCGTCCAAATTTTAAATATTCTGGGTGTACCTTATGAGACCGTAGATGTTTTGGCCGATCAAGATATTCGCCAAGGTGTCAAAGAATATTCTAACTGGCCAACAATTCCCCAAGTATATATCAACGGTGAATTTATTGGCGGTTCTGATGTGATGACTGAACTCTATCAAAAAGGTGAGCTACAACAAATGGTTGAAGTTGCTTTAGCAAGTTGAGTTAGTGGATAGTGGATAGTTAAGTCGATCTTGTAGTGGAAAGTGCATAGCATGTTCGTTTGGATAGGATTTCCCCATTTCTTGCTCATGCACTTTCTATCTCCACTATTCACTATTCACCAATTTAATGATAATCTGGTTCCCTTTGAAGTTCGAGTAGCTCAAAATTGGAAGGATCGTAAATGTAACGCATCACTTCTTCTTCAAGTCTATTGATCTGATAAGATTCTAAAACGTTTGTACTGCGTAATGCGGCTAAGTATCCATCTAGATACAAACGCAAATCGTCAAAGCGATATCCTCGATGCCACATTTCGACTAAGGCATCAGTAACTTTTTGATAGTAGCCGATCGTTTCTATAGTTTGCAGCATGGCGAAATCCCTCGACGTACTAAATAAGATGTATCGAAATTACTTGACTTGACATAAATATATCTTACTCTAAATACAGCCAAACTGAGGTGTGGAAAATACTCGTTCCTAATTGAGTGAAAATCGAAAATTATCTCCCGAATAAAGTGTGCGAATTCACATTGTCGAAGGCAATCACAACTTACGATCGCTCTTAGCTTGGCATCTTCAGCAGGCTGGGTATCAGGTGCAACAATCTTCAACCCTGGCACAGGCTCATCAATCTTGCACGCAAGAGTTGCCAACACTAGCAATTGTAGATTCAGATTTACCCGACGGAGAAGGGATCGAATTTTGTCAATGGTTATATCCCCAAGGCAATTCCTTAATCTTGATGCTATCAGCACGAATTCGGGAAATCGATCTTGTTACCGCACTTCAGGCTGGAGTTGATGACTATCTCAAGAAACCATTTGGGATGCCTGAGTTTTTGGCACGGGTAGCAGCTTTGCTTCGGCGCAATCGCACGATAACGACAATTCCGACAGATATGACTCATGGAGATTTACGGATCGATTTGGTGCGTCGATGTATTTATCTGAGAGATAGATCTATCGATCTCAGCCCGCAGGAGTTTAGTTTACTCTATGTCTTGGCTCAAGCAAATGGTCGCCCAGTTCATCGCAGCGAGCTACTCAAACGCGCTTGGGATATTGCTGTTGACAATCCTCGTACTGTAGACAGTCATGTTCTTTCACTGCGAAAAAAGCTCGGACATCCAGATCCAATCGAGACTGTACGGAAAGTGGGCTATCGGCTAAATTATTAGAATAGCGACGGAATTATTAAGATATCTACACAATTGTTGACGATCGGGAGATAATAACTGTGACAGAGATTTTTAGGAGTAAATCATGATTAACAGCCAAATGGTATTGGAGTACCTCAATAAGCATCCTAGCCATACTACCTGGCAAATGCGGTTACATTTTTTGCAAGCTACCCGTGAGACCGATAGTAAATCGTCAGTTTCGATTAGCTCGATCGCCAATCAGCTCAATTATATCCTCCGCGATCTGGAATCAATCGGCACAATTCCCCCGCACACGAAACCTGCGCTACGTCAAGATAGTTACTACAGTGAGTATAGTAATACTCAGCAATCGAAAGTTAATTTGCAAGAATAACATTCTTAAATCCTTGAAAACGAATCGAGGTCGAGTATTATCGTTGAGTTCTTGATTACTTTTTAGTAGTCCAAATATTACTAAACATCATTAACATCGCACCGAGCAGGATAACAACAGCCAATCCGCCAGCGATCGCATTCTGCATTGATTCATCTAAAATCATAGTTAGGTATTTAGGGATTGGAGATTTATTTGGACGAGGTTAAAATTCCTGTTTGAACAACCGAGCCGATCGACTTAAATTTGTCGAGCCAGATAAGATAGCTTGGAGTGCGCCGAACCCTCAATCTACAGTTTTGCAGAGATAATTGAATACTTCTAATTGTACATGAAAGAAGCTGAATCATACTATTTCTATCTTACAGATGCAAGACATTACTACCGATCGTAATTAGAGAGAGAAATACGAAAAATCCAACCATATCTAATAATGTCGTTACCAGTGGCGCACTGATAAGAGCTGGATCTAAATTGAGCCGTTTGAACCCCATCGGGACTAGTGTTCCCATCGTAACAGCGATCGTGGTATTGGTTGCCATCACCGTACCTGCCACCAGTGCCACCCAGCGTTCGTTAGGCAGCGTCCAAATTAGGGCAATGAGGGTCATAGACAAACCCAGCCCAACGGCTGTTCCTAGTCCCGCTAAGACCTCTTTGCCGAGAATTTTGAGTGTATCTTTGGGCGTGACTTCTCCGATACCGAGAGAGCGAATGGTGACGGTGAGAGTTTGAGTACCGACAGATCCACCCACATTAGAAAATAGGGGCATAATTACCGCCAGGACGGGGATTTTGGCGATGGTTGCGGAGAAAGGGGCGATCGCTTGGGATGTGCCGATCGATAGTGCCATAATTCCCAATAGCCAGGGTAAGCGATTTTTGACTTTAGTCCAAGATGGGGATAGAGATGAGTCTTCACCCGCAACCCCAGCCAGTTTTTGGATGTCTTCGGTGGCTTCTTCTTGTAAAATATCGACGACATCATCGATCGTGATGATACCAACTAATCGATCTTCGCGATCGACCACGGGTACGGCAATCAAGTCATAGCGTTGCATTTGTCTGGCGACATCTTCTTGGGGCGTTTCGGTATAAACTTTGATTACTCGATCGCTGGCAATATCTTGAATCGGCGTATCGGGAAGCGTGAATACTAATTGCCGTAGCGAGACTACTTGCTGTAGCTTACGACTATCGTCAGTGATGTAGGCATAGTAGACTGTTTCCTTATCCCGATCGCTTTGTTTCATTTTCGCCAAAGCTTCACCGACTGTCAAACCTTGCCGCAGCCGCACGTATTCTGTTGTCATCACCCGTCCTGCAGTACCGTCGGGATAGCCGATAATCGTAGCAGTAGCAGCGCGTTCTTCGGGACTGAGTTGGGGTAATAATCGTTTGACAACGCCTGCGGGTAGCTCGTCAAATAATGCCACCCGATCGTCAGGACGCATGGCCTCGATAATCTGACAAACTTGAGTATCATGAAGGGCTTCGATTAACTGCTCTTGAATCTCGGTGGGAAGATATTCAAAAACATTGATGGCACGGTCTTTATACAGTAGCCGAAAAGCGATTGCCCGACGTTCTCCAGGCAGTTCGCTAATATAATCGCCAACATCTACCGCAGGTATATCGTTAAGTTCTGACTTGAGTTGATTTAAGTCAGTAATTTCGGATAATTCGATCGAACCTTCTCGAGTCAGCATAAAACCTCCTAGCCTCCTCTTTCTGGGAGACTAGCTCGTCAGATTTTAAAGAAGGTTGTTTATATTGGCAGATGGACTGTAGTCCATAACGTCCATAGAAATTAATAATGCCGATTTTTTAATGAAAATTTAAGACCGGCATCCCTATCGTATCGTTGGATGTGCATTGATGGCAATTAATTTCGGGGCAAGAGTAAAAGGTAAAAGGTCAGGGGTAAAAGGGAACTAAAATACAAATCAGTCTCCCACATCCCCACACCCTCACACATCCACTCCCCCACTCTCCAACAGCTCTACTCCCTTACTCCCCTAATCTCTTACATCCCTCAGTCACCTCATGTCGATCGAAGTTACAACTCATAATATTCTCCGCGATCTGTTGCGACATCAGCCTGGGATTGTTAATTGGAATCATCATCTGACGATGGCTCGATTAGTCGCACGCGCATTCCGGTTGTCCAAATCATCGCTAATTCAAACTGGAATCGCTACCCATCGATTGGAAGGTAAATATCGCCTCAGTTATCTAATTCCCGCGTTGTTGTGGCATGAATCTGTAACTATCGCCATTCCGTCAGCTTTTCAGGATCGGTTAATTACGGCGGAACTACCTCAACTTCAGCAATGGTTGGGGACATCGAAGCAGGTTTACGGTGGAGATACACCACCAGTATCAGATTTTAATGGACTGTGGATAATCGATCCTCAATCTTGGCTGCAGCTCCAATTAGATCGGTCAGAATTATTACCAAGCAATCCGGTTATTCTCGATGGTGCGGATGACCTGGAAAATTGCGCGCAAGCATTATTAACAATAAGGCTGAATGCTGAAGATTGGGATAGTTTGCGATTGAGTCAACCATCAGCGATCTGGGAGCAAATTGTCGAGCTTAAAATCCAGTTGATGGCAGCTTTATGGCAACGTCCGCTCAATCCCTACAATTGCTACTTATTAGATGATGCCGACCGATCGCTCATCGAATCGCTTAAACAACTACTCATTTTTAGAGTACCACCAAATTGGCAGAACTTCGATCGAGAATTATCTCACATCGATCGCTTAGTTTGGGCGCAGATCGATCGCACTCGCGGCACATTTACGCTCGCTATTACACCAACGGATCTAGTCGCCGAACTTGCCCCAATTTGGGAACGTCAACCATCGATCTTGATTACCAGTGCGGTAGATCTAACTGCTAAAGCGATCGGTTATCGGCAAGAACTAGGATTGAGTGAAGTAACTTCAATTAAATTTCCACTCGATCTTCAAAAAGACTCGCTTAAACTCTATATTCCCCGTTGGATGCCAATGCCAAATACCAGCAAATTTCAAGTAGTATTAGTTGATGAGATTAAACATTTATTATATCTCACCAATAGCAGTCCAAAATTCGTAGTTATTCTGATTCAGGATACCCCGCTCCAAGCTCAATTAGCCGCTATTCTCGCTGCCGAATGGGGAACTAGAGTCCAAGTCGAACAAACAGACCTGAATGAGGCAAATATTCTCGTCTCTGGCTGGGAATTTTGGCGACAACAACAAGACAATTTACCCACACCAGAACTAATGATTATCGCTACCTTACCGATTCCCTCGCTTGAAGATCCATTAGTTGCTGCAAAGGTCGGTTTTTACAAACAGCAAAGACAGGACTGGTTTCGACTTTATTTATTACCAACTGGCTTGAGAATCTTACATAGGGCGATCGCCCCCATGCGTTCGTCTCAA
This sequence comes from Chamaesiphon sp. VAR_48_metabat_135_sub, assembly GCF_031418915.1. NCBI lineage: Bacteria > Bacillati > Cyanobacteriota > Cyanophyceae > Gomontiellales > Chamaesiphonaceae > Chamaesiphon > Chamaesiphon sp. VAR_48_metabat_135_sub. Next base: position 16,928 of record NZ_JANOJV010000021.1, read on the forward strand.
GGAATAGTTGCCATCTTCGATAATCGGATCGATCGTCGCATTTATGGTCAACAAGTATTAGCCTCACTCAATCCGATGGTCCGAATTAATTACTCAGATTTAGTTCGATCGATTGCTTTCACCAGTTTGTGACAAAGGTAGCCGTGTTCCTTCGAGGTGCTTCAAACCCCAAGCCGCCATTACTTTTAAAACTGGACGCAGACTTTGACCTTCTGCCGTCAACTGATAATTCATCCGCCGCGAATGGTTGCTATAAGGCTGCTTTTCTACCAATCCTAATTCCTCTAGTAATTTGAGCCGATTCGCTAAAATGTTGGTTGAGATCCCTTCTGGGGATTCCAGAAATTCTTCAAACCGCTGCTTATTAAAAAACATCATATCCCGAATTATCAACAGCGTCCAGCGATCGCCAATAAGGTCTAAGGTACAAGCAACAGCGCAGGGAGAACGTTTTGGTGGTGTCATTTAATCGAGAATTGACTGGATTGGCGATCTGAAATTTACGATCGACAATTCCCAAACTTATCGATCGTGAGTAAATTATGATACTCGCTCTCTGAAATTATCCTCCTTCAAATCGATCCAATTATGACTTAGTTCCGACTTGAGTGCGTTTCCCTAACATCACACAGGTAATTACTGCTGCGGCAAAACCGATAGTTTCGATCGATAAATGCTCGCCCAACAAGACAACTGATGCAAATATGGTCATAAATGGCTGAATTAGTTGAAGTTGTCCGATTCGGGCAATCCCACCCAAGGATAAACCGCGATACCAGGCGAAGAAACCCAGAAACATACTAAAAATACTAACATACAGAAAAGCCAGCATCGCACTGAGTGGAACCGCTGCAAAATTAGCTGGTAAATGTTGCAAAACGATCGGCAACAGTGCGGGTATTGATAAAATCAACGACCAACAGATAACTTGCCACGAGCCAAATGTCTGAGCTAAAACTGCGCCCTCTGCATAGCCTAAAGCAGCAGATCCAACCGCTCCCAATAACGCTAGATCTGCCCACCGGATCGAACCGCCACCCGTCACCAGCGCGAACATAACAACCAACGCGCTCCCTAAACAGGCAAAGAGCCAAAACCCTCGCGAGGGTCTTTCGCCAGCCCGCCACGCGCCACACAGAGCCGTTGAGAGCGGCAATAGTCCCGTAATCACTGCTCCATGCGAAGCTGCGGCATCTTTCATCGCAACTGCTGACAATAGCGGAAACCCGATGACAACGCCAGCAGTAACAATCGCAAAGTTAGGCAAAAACCTGAGAGGGGGAATGGTTTGACGGGTAATAACCAGTAGAATTAATGATAGCCCTGCGGCGACGATTCTCGTTCCGAGAGGCTACGCCAACGCTCGACCCAAACCAACGAAAACCGGATCGAATCCTGAGATGGCGATTCGCGTTGCTGGTAAAGTGAGACTAAAAATCAGAATGCCTAAAAATCCATAGCCAAAACTTGTCAACTTCTTCTGAGACTCTGGTTCTGTATTCATTCTGTCCTCACACTACTTACCAAATCATGACATCATTCAGTCTCAATATCGAAGTCACATTTATTGACGATCTTACGGATGAATCGCTCGGTTTCACCCAAATACCTGCTAACAATCTACCGGATTCCTTTGAACGAGATACAATCATTAACCTCAGCGGCGTAGATTGGAATGTCCTCAATGCTCGACCAAAAACTCGCGCCCAATACACAAAATCCAAGCACCTAATCTTGTGGATTCGTCGTGTCGAGCAGGTGAATCCCCATGATATTCTGTACAGTCTGCCGTCGATTTGTGCTGTGATTCCAGATGTGAATAATCGAACACTTTCAGGTAGTGAATTAACGATTGCTGAAGATGATTGGCGGCAATTTGAATTAATTTCCAATCAACTCGCTGACAAGGTTGATAAAGAGATCGGCAAAATTAAACGCATTCATGAAAATGCCACTGATGGAGTTGGTTGGCGAGAAATACACATCCGCAAGAAACCAGAAATACCGATCGCCAGTAATATTGCCTTAACCTATCTAGCTAATATGCTAAAAGTACCTACTAAATCTGTAGGTATAACTTATGATGGTTCGCAGTCACCAATTAATGATGGTTATTTCCTTACATTAAATGACGATTTTTCAATATATGGGTTAGCATCAAAAGGAAAAGTGCAAGTGATTGCGATCGGTCAGGATTGCAATGTACCACCGAATAACGAATCGATCGATCTACTTCAACAACTCGCGCACAAATTCAACCTAGATTTGGTACATTGGTGTCGTTGTATTAGAGTCAGTTCAGACGATCCAATATTTCGGTCTCTACTATCCAAACTCGATTAATTTAGCATTGCTGACTTTCCGTTTAGTTTTCTAGTTTTTCCACCAAATTTGTCCCCCACACCTCCCCTCCTCATATGCCGCCTCAACGTATTCCACCACAACCAGGGCAAGAATCAGTCTGGGACTATCCTCGTCCCCCACGCTTAGAGCAAGTCGATAAACACATCCAGATCGTCTTCAATGGCGAAACTATCGCTGAGACAACCGCTGGTTATCGCGTCCTCGAAACCAGTCATCCGCCTGTCTATTACTTGCCACCCGCAGATATTCGGATGCAGTATGTGCAGGCGACTACGCGAGGATCGTTCTGTGAGTGGAAGGGAAATGCGCTTTATTACCACGTCATAGTTGGGGATAAACGCGCAGAAAATGTTGCTTGGGCTTATCCGACACCGACTGCGAAATTTGAGCCGATCGCGGGCTATTTAGCCTTCTATGCGCAATCGATGGATGTTTGTTATGTGGATAAAGAACTGGTGACACCGCAACCAGGCGAGTTCTACGGTGGTTGGATTACCTCAAATATTGTTGGGCCATTTAAAGGCAGTCCTGGTAGCTGGGGTTGGTAATCTCATATCTTGCCGCAATACATAAAAATGAGTAGCATCAGCGACCGAAGCGTGAGAAAAAGGGCACAGAACAATATTGACAGGAACAGTGAACACCATCAATGGTATTCAATTACAACCAACTTCTCTAACGATCCTGGGATTTGCGTCGTTCGATTTCCTGTTGGAGTTTGTCAATCTCTCGCTGTAGGCGTTTGGATTCGCTTGTGGTATGATCTGTATTCGTGGTTTCGACGGTGACTCGTTGATAGTTGCCCTGGCGAATATCTTGATACTCGATCGAGTTTGTCCATTCTTGGAGATAATGAATTCGTTCGACAGGAAAAGGATGACTGAGCATCCCATTCACACCTATATACATTAAAGCTTTATAGATTTGATTTAGACCATCTTCATCTAAATTTCGATAACTTTCCGATTGCTTGATAAATTCTTCGAGACTACATTCATTCAAAAACTTGTCGCTTCCGCCTGCAATTTTCATCATGGTTGTCATCACCGTGCGGGGATTTTCCATGACTAGAAGTGCAGCTCGATCTGCTGATAATTCGGCTTTACGTCGCCATTCATAGAATGCAACTATCAATCCATTGCTAATCATATTACCCAGTCCAAAGGTCATTTTCCCAATGACAGAAGCCGCATCCATCACCCACATTGCCATTTGAATTAAGATAGTATGTCCGCATTTTAGATGTCCTAGTTCATGAGCTAAAACAGTTTTAATTTCATCTTCATTCAGAAGATTCAGTAAACCAGTATTAACGACAATATATGGATACTCTTGTCCCATCGCATAACTATTTACTTGGGGATTTTGGCTGATAAATAATGACGGTTCGGGATAGATATCTAGATCGCGAACGCATTCCCGAAACATGCCATAGATTGTTGCATATTGCCGAGGGCCTGCTTGAATACTATTACCCATTAGGTATACTAGTTGGGGACGCTCGTAAATAAACTCGACAAATTTACTCGCCACTAGATTAAAACCTGGAACGCTCCGAAGAGCCTGTTCTGCTTGAAGATCGAGTGGATGTTTGAAGGCTTCGCTGGAAATACCTGGGTAAGTAGCCATATGAATTATAAATTGTTTAGTGCAGGATATTGTATAGCGATGCTTCTCTCTATTATACTAAGGTGCATTGATCGGCGACAATCTCGATCGTTCAAGATAAATTGAAAGTGTTTGGGTGATAAATTATAAAGTACGATCGATAAAGTTCTAGGTAAATTGAACTTAACTCCTGTCAATATTCTAGCTATTGTGGTAAATTAAAATTTATTTTGTCTAAAAATTCTCAAAATAGAAAATGTCTACTTTTCAGGCTAAATAGTTACTAATAAATGTTATGAATCAAAATTTAATTGATAAATTACTTTTGGATTTAAAAAGTAACGATCTAAATATTAGGGAACGTGCGACTAGTCAAATTTGGCGAATCTGGTTCTGGCAAAAGGGCAAGATTGCGCTTGAACAGATTGAGGAGAGCGAAAGATTGAGAGATGAAGGTAATGTCGCAGGTGCCACTTTAATTTTAGACGATCTAGTTGATGCTTTGCCAGATTTTGCGGAAGCCTGGAATAGGCGGGCAATTCTACTATTTGTGACTAAAAACTACGATCGAGCAATTGCTGATTGTGAGATGGTACTCAACCTCAATCCAGTCCATTTTGGTGCTCTTCATGGCTTAGGGTTGTGTCATGCGGCATTGGGTAATTATTCAGCCGCAATTCGCGCTTTTCGCTCTGCTCTCGATATCCAGCCACACGCGATCGAAAATCAACGCCTGATCCTCGAATGCACTGCTAGACTGAGTTAGGACAGATCGAATTTAGTTAAATATTGCGATTAAGATATGCGCGATTCAGTTCATACTATTATCAAGTGCAATTATTTTTCGGCAGATTTACCCCGAATATTATATTCTTGTTCTTGTTCTTGTTTTTGAATCGCTTTTTGATAACTATCTAGATCTCCCTGTTCATAGAACAAATTAGCCGCCCGATCGAAATCAGCAATTGCCCCTTCTCGATCTTTCAACACAGTTTTGTTGAGAGCACGATTGTAATAAGCTTTGGCATAATTGCAATCGATCTCGATTGCCAGATCGTAGTCGGAGATCGCCCCAACATTATCGCCCATTTCACATTTGATATGACCTCGATTATAAATAGATTTGATATGTTCGGGTGCGATTTCAATTGCCCGACTATAGTCAGCAACAGCCGCAGCATTATCGCCTAAATAATTTTTAGTATTGCCTCTTTGATAATATGCTTGAGCATAATTGGGATTGAGTTCGATCGCTCGATCGAAATCGATCGTTGCCTCTTGTTTTTTATCTGACCCTAGCTTAGCTAAACCCCGACGGTAGTAAGCTTTTGCATAATTGGGTACGTGTTTAATCGCCCAACTATAATCAGCGATCGCTGATGCAATTTTACCAGTTGCCATTCTCACTCGACCCCGATTGTAGTAAGCCTTAGCATAATTATTATCGAGATTAATAGCCCGATTATAGTCAGCCATTGCTCCTGCAAAATCCCCTAATTGTCCTTTTGCCAAGCCGCGATTATTATAAACTTTAGGATAGTCGGGATTCAGCTCGATCGCTCGATTGTATTCAGCAATTGCACCTTCTAGATCGCCTACCGAATGTTTTTTTAGCCCTTGACGGTTGTAATTTTCAACTTGTTCGGGATCGAGATCGAGCGAAATATTATGGTCTATCATTATTGCTTATGTCCTCCCTAGAACATACAACTTCATACACTCTAATTATTGTAAACATTGGAACGATCTCGATCGACAGATAACAAATATTATCATTTTGCTGACGATCGACAGTATTTGGATTCCGATCGTTTTGTGCCTCTTCATAGTGTTTTAGGGGGTGAATCAGCTCTTCTGTCCCCCCTCCTTTCGCCTAATTTCCACAATTAACCACCAATCGATCCAAATAAATATTACAATTTAATTAACAAAATTTAATCACCCTCTCATAGTTCTGGCGTTATCCATGACCGTAATTCCGCCAATGTCAGTGTCCCCAATGGCACCGTTGCTCTCACGCCTGACTAGTAAACTCAATCGCATCGATCCCTCTCCTGGTCTAGTAGTCATGCTGTTGTCTGTCTTGATTGGCGGCGCAGCAGGATTGGGAGTAGTTTTATTTCACTATCTGATCGACTTCTTTAACAGTTCCTCTCATAATCTGATTGTCGATGACATCAAGGGGTTACTCCATATTCAGGGGACTTGGCTATTTGCACTAGTACCAGTGCTTGGTGGTGCCATTATTGGCATCATGCGCTGGTACTGGCGAGATTTTGGACCGAATATGAATTCGATGATTGCGGCGACCCAAGCGGGTCAAAAAATTACGCCGTGGCGGGGATTGGTGAAGATGGTGGCAGCAGCGGTATCCCTGGGCACTGGTGCGTCATTGGGACCTGAGGGGCCGAGTGTGGAAATTGGGGCAAATTTGGGGATGTTTTTGGGACAGGCGTTACATGCGTCTCAGGAACGTCAACGGTTATTACTAGGTGCGGGTGCGGCGGCGGGGATTGCGGCCGGATTTAATGCGCCGATCGCGGGGGTATTTTTCGCGTTAGAGTTGGTATTGGGCACTACTTTCGCGACTTCTGCGGTGAGTGTGGTGGTATTGGCTGCGGTCGTTGCATCGCTGGTTGCCCAGATTGGTTTGGGTGCTAAACCTGCATTTGCGTTACCTGTATATGAAGTAAAAAGTTTATTAGAGTTACCACTATATTTATTATTAGGTGGATTAGCGAGTGTCGTATCCTTTGCCTACACTCAAACTGTAGATTTTTCGCGGGAAGCTTTCCAGGGTAAGGTGAGTTCCTTAGCTTGGTTGGGCAAAGTCCCCCGTTGTTTGACTCCCGTCCTTGGTGGCGCGATTGTTGGGATTGTGGCTTTGAAATTTCCTCAAGTAACCGGAATTGGCTACGAAACGATTGAGGCGATGTTGCAGGATGTCCAATTTTCGGTGTTCCTGCTCATCTCGATTTTGATCGTCAAAATGCTGATGACGGCGGTAAGTTTAGGGAGTGGTTTAGTTGGTGGTCTATTTGCACCTTCAATGTTTTTAGGCGCGACGATGGGGGCGATTTATGGTAAATCTTTGGTGTTATTATTTCCCGCTCTCAGCAGCCAAATTGCCGCCCCACCAGCCTATGCAATGGTCGGAATGGCTGCGGTACTCGCAAGTAGTGCGAGAGCACCATTGACGGCAATTCTATTGATGTTTGAGCTGACACGCGACTACCGAATTGTCCTACCAGTTATGGCATGTGTCGGTTTGAGTATTTGGGCGATCGAACGGATGAACCCTAAATCAAAATCACCCGATAAGTTAGATAAATTAGCTCTGAGCGTTCAACCAGACCGAGATCTAGCTATTTTACGAAATCTACACGTCCGTGATGCGATGGATACAAATTATCTCCGGTTGTCCAATAATTTAGATATTCTCGCGGCTGGGTTAAAATTGACCCAAAATAATTGTCACAGTGCGTTGGTGATTGACGATCGTGAGGAGTTATTAGGTATCATCACCTTGCACGATCTGAGTCGGGCAATTTCCCAAGCCGAAGCAGCTCTTCAAACCCGTCGATTATTTACTAACACGGTAGGTAGTATTTGCAGCAAAAACCTTTTTTATGCCGATATTAACGAACCGATTACCGAAGCACTCGATCGCATGAATGCCAGAGGTTTGCATCAATTACCAGTTATTGATAGTACGCATCCAGATCGAGTCGTCGGAATTCTCCAACAGGAGCGGATCGCCCTGGCATGTAGTATCGCAGCTACTCGTCAAGCTTTGAGCAAGTATGAGATCGTACCATCGATATCAACTCCAACTCTCGATACCAGACTCGAACCTGCTTTTGATGTAAATCAATCTCGTTAAATGCAGATCGATTGCTAAGGATCTAACAATAAATACCAACGCCCGCCGTATAATTTAACATGTCCTTTACTTTGATATTCAATCGAAATCGAGTCATCAAATTTTGAACGGATGCCATTGCGATCGACATAAAAACCGCTGATTTTAGCACTCCATAAAATTGGTTTATATTTAGTGTATTTGATTTGGCGTTCTTGAATTTTACGACCGCCAAATTTGACAATTTTAGCCTTGATTTCTTCAGAAATCGGCACGTTTTCAGGTATCAATCGCAACATCAAATTTTTATCTCGATTTTCTAACGCCAGTAGATATTGTTCTACAACGCGATCGGGGTTAGCCGCACCATTTTTATTAGCATTGCAGGCTGGGAGCCAAAATACAATTGATAAAATTGCAATAACGAGAATCGATCGAGGGTATATCGATCGTTTATTAAATAATTGTTTTGCTTGCATATCAAGTATTTCATCTCCATAGCAACAACTTGAATGTCGTGGAATTATCGAGAAAATTTTTGACCTTTTTTTAGCAATTTTACCTCAGCACTAGTCAAATCTCGCCACGATCCTAATGATAAACCTTCAAGTGATAGTGAACCGATTTCAACTCGAACCAATCTCAATGTTGGAAAACCCACTGCTGCTGTCATCCGGCGCACCTGACGGTTTTTACCTTCAGTTAAAGTTAGTTCTAACCAAGCGGTAGGAATATTTTGACGATCGCGAATCGGTGGATCTCGTGGTGGTATCTGGGGTTCGGCTGATAATAATTTGACCCGAGCAGGCTTCGTTTGATAATTTTGGATCTCCACTCCAGCAGCTAAACGCTCCACCGCCAGCTCGTCAGGGATCTTCTCTACTTGCACCCAATAGGTGCGTGGATGCCCATACTGGGGGTCGCTCAATCGATGTTGCAATTTTCCATCATCCGTCAGCAGCATTAAACCCTCGCTATCCCAATCCAATCTCCCGACGGGATACACATCAGGGACGGGAATATAGTCTTTAAGTGTCTGTCGCCCTTCCTCATCGGTAAACTGACTCAGAACACCGTAGGGTTTATAAAATAAGATGTAGCGCAAAATGAATTTAGTTAAAAATTGAAAGCGATACCTTCATTGTACTATTAGTATCGCGTCTTAGTAGTTTCCATGTGTTGAGGAATAAAGGGAGGATTTAATTTTTTTGCAATTAATCTCCCGTCCTTCCCACATTTCCAACACTTCCCACACCCCCTCCCTCATAAATTGATTCAACAACGCCTAATTATGATTGGGCTATAAAACAATAAAATTATTTTTAACTTCGATCTGAAGCTTGTGTTTAGATACTACTTCTCCCCACGTTTGATACTGTTCTGGTGGGCAATAATGATATCTAAAAGGATCGTATCTGCCCTCAATACCTGTCATTACTGCCATAAGATTAGTTGCAGCGGCTTTTACCCCATCATCTGTCGATCTAGCACCGATATAAAAATCATTACCAGGCCACGAAACATGATCCCAAGCTACAAAACTGAAAAGTTTGAGATCGGTAAAGTCATCACCAGTGCTCTCTTCAGCATAGTTTTGAGGCTGACATAACTGAGGTTTATTTGTATTCCCCTTCGTCAATGGTCTGACTATAAAATCTATCTCCCCAATCTCCATTCTCTCATTTTCACATTCACTATATGGATCGTAATAAACAACCTTAATATTTGTAAATTTGCTGCCATGAGTTTTTAAAAAAGAAATTAGGGTGTTTTTCAGTTCGGAGCCTAACTGTCCTCTAAATATACCTGCAAATTGTCCGCAACCAAGTCCAGGTAATGTAATTAATGCCATTTTCTCTTGCTGCTTGGCGAGATGGTTGGCATGAATGAATGCTGGTAATAATCTCCGTTCGTACAGTCGATAGTATCGATCCGTGCTAATTTCTCCATTATCTGTAACTTCTTCCCAGTCAACGGGGGTAATATTATTGCCATTTCGCAATAAGGCACCTGGAGTGAAAATCAGCGTCGCTGCAAATGGAATTTCATGCAGATCGGGATGGCGATGTTTGCCATTATCATAGACAGTGACTGGTGTAACAATACTCAGATCGCCTAAAATAGAAAGCTCATCTTGATTCCAATCAATCCCATTCCCACGCACCTCAGATTCTGCAAAAATCTGCGGGCGTTTAGTCTTCATTAATAGTTCGATAAATTCAATAACTGAAATTTGGTGAATATCTAAATGTTTTAGTCGATCGCCCAGATAGTTACCAGGATTACTACCAGTTTTAAGCTTCTCCATGTAAGCAGTTATTTTTTGATATGTCTCCTGACTTGCTAGGACTTGATAATTTTTCATTTGTTTGTACTCAATTCTTGAGTATCGACTATTTCGATCGTGATTAACGTTGGATGAAAAATATGCTAAATGCCCTGAAAATTATAGGTTCTGTCGCTCCCAACTCCAAATGACTTCTCCCAATCTTGAAGAAATTACCATCACCGTCAAGCTGTTTGCCATTTATCAGGAAGCCTTTGATATGACAGAAATAACTTACCAATTTCCACCCAATACAGCCGTGAAGGCTATCTTAGACCGATTGACACTCGATCGACCTCAATTAGCACAATGGCATAATGTGACGCGGTTTGGCATCAATCTGGAATTTGTCGATCCCGATACAATTATGCTCGATCGAGATGAAGTTGTCTTAATTCCGCCAGTTAGTGGGGGGTAGGGAGTTGGGGAGTTGGGGAATTGGGGAGTAATAAGAACGCAAGCGTCCTAATTATTTTCTCCCTACCCTCCCACCCTTTCCACCCTTTCGCCTTCACCGAAGCTCGAATTTAATCGATCGATACTCCCGACGGATGGATACTCCACGCTCGATCCATCGCTTGCCAGTGGTAGGATGCTAGTGGTTGGAGTTTACGGGTAAATCGAGTGACTGAAAATCCAACCTTGACGCTGCGATGAGCGATTTGCTCTAGAAACATTTTCCGAAAGATATATTCGATCGTCGAATCGCCTTTAAGCAGCATGAGTTCGGTAATGGTGATGAGTCGATCGATTTCCAGCGCGGTACCAAGACAGATGATATCGATCGCAAAATCAGCAAATTCAGCAATATCGAGGGCGATGGGACGATCGATTAATGGACTCCACGACTCTAGATGTAGATCCCACTGAGTCTGAAAAGCTGGAAACGCCTGGAGAATAATCTCCATACAATTGGTACGATCGATCTGAATATAGTCCATACACCACTAGTTTTGATGACCGAGCACTTAAATGAGGCGATCTCGCTACTCCAGTCAGCTACCCAAAGTTTAACCGAATTAGCGGCCATCCCCACAGATCGACAACCATTGAGAGAAACTGTCTCTACTACTGTAGAACAGATTCATCGCGCATTAGCCGAACTGTCTGCGGCAATTAATCCTCCTTCACTGGACAAAATTCCGCCGGAATTATTAACCAAAGCCGATCGATTGGGGATTCCTCTAGATGATATCGAAGTGCGTGTCGCAATTACTACCCATCATCTCAGTCAATTTGTCGGCATTCTCAATGAAATCGAACAGAGATTTGCAGAAATCCGCCGCGTGCGGGAATACTTACTAGTAAGGTTGCCAGATATCTCGATCGAACAACTCGGTTCTAGGCTCCCAGTCTATACTGCGGCTGATTTTGAATGGAAAGAACCCAGGCTCTCGCCCCCAGAGTTAGCCGCAATTCGATCGAAATATCAGATCGATCGATTATTACAGCAACCGCCCCGTCACTCTGCTGACTTATTCAAACAGATTGAATCTGCAGATCGAGCCTGGGAACAAGCTCAAGCCGACAAACAGTCAGAAGATCTAAATGATACTGATGACCTCAGTAATTTACCCTTTTGAATTGGGGTGTCGGAGTTAGAGGATAAGGAATATTAAGGACGCTTGCGCCCAATTTCCCGAATCCCGAATTCCGAATCCCTAACCCTTAACCCCTACTCCCTAATCATGAAACTTACAACCATTGCTACCACCATCTTGCTACTGACTAGTTTTACAGCTATCGCCAGAGCTGAAAATGCCACTCATCTGCGCCAATTACTATCGACAAAAGACTGTTCACAGTGCGATTTGACTAATGCGGGATTGGTGATGAACGATCTGTCTGGTGCTAAATTAAATCAGGCAAATCTAGTGGGTGCCAATCTCAGCCGTACCAACTTGATGGGTGCAGATTTACGCGGCGCAAATTTGACTGGTGCATCGCTCTTTGGTGCTAACTTGACGGGAGCGGATTTACGGGGGGCAAATTTAACTGGTACCGATTTGCGATCGGCTTATCTAAACAATGCTAATGTCCAGGGGCTAGATATTAGCAATGCTTATCTAGAAGGTGTGGTAGGACTGCCAAATGGAATAGCCACCGCTGAAGATTTTTATAAATGGGGCTATGCTGAGTGGCAGAAAAATGACTTCGCCAGTGCGATCGAAAACTACAATCGGGCAATTAATCTCAAGCCCAAATTCCCAGGTGCATATCTTGCCAGAGCGATGGCTAAATTCCGCAACCAAGACGATGGTGGAGCCGTGAAGGATGCTATGGTAGCAGAACGTTTATTCTTCTCCAACGCCGATCGACAAGGTACTCAAGTAGCTCAAGCACTAATTGCCAAAATCAAACTCGCCAGCGAACCAACGCCCGCAAGTGGTGCGGGAAATGGTAATGTTGTCGATCTACTTACAGGTTTGAGTACGATGTTGCTGAAGTTTTTCTAGGATGATGCGATTGGGGATAATGGATAGTGGCGCGTAATTCATCATTCCCCATGACTCAAATTTTCAACTTTATCCCTAGTGCTAAAACTTTATGGTTACTAGCAAGTGGGGGATTATTTAGTACGATAATTGCGGTATTAATACCAGCCCCACAGGGAATTGGCATCGCAGCACTACTGACATTTGCCTGGTATTTCGTCGTCCTGATGCTGGCAGGTATTGATGCTGGGCGGAGTAAAGCAGATCGAGTGGAGGTAAGTCGTGGCGAGTTGGGGAAACTCTCGATCGGGCGCGATAATCCAGTGACAATTACGATTCAAGCTGGGGAAAATCGCGGCAAATCTCGACAGTTGAGCTATCAGATTTGTGATGGTGTCCCTCAAGATTTGCCTGGAACACCTCAATTAATTGCTGGAATCTTGAATACAGGTAATAGTGAATCGACAACCTATACAGTCCATCCTTACCGCCGTGGCGAGTATGAATGGCAAGGAATTCAGGTTAGACAATTAGGCGCGTGGGGATTGGCGTGGCAGCAATGGCGAGTCGATACGGCTCAGACTGTCGCTGTCTATCCCGATTTAGTCGGGTTAAAATCCCTGTCAATTCGGCTGGCACTGCAATCTACTGGAGCCATGCGCCAAAATCGGAAGCGCGGAATTGGGACAGAATTTAGCGAACTACGAGAATATAATGTTGGCGACGATCCTAGATCGATCGATTGGAAAGCCACCGCTCGTCGCAATCGTCCGTTGATTCGGGTACTAGAGCCAGAGCAGGAACAGACAGTCATTATCTTACTCGATCGCGGCCGACTGATGACGGCAAATATTCAGGGCTATAAACGGTTTGATTTCGGCTTGAATGCGACTCTCTCTCTCGCACTAACGGCGATTCAACGGGGAGATCGAGTCGGTGTCGGCGTATTCGATCGATATCTGACTACCTGGATTCCACCCCAACAAGGACAAAACCACTTCTCTAGAATACTCGATCGGGCGAGTCGCATCCAACCCGAACTGCTTGAACCCGACTATCTCGGAGCTGTCACCAACATTATTAAACAACAAAGTCGGCGCGCCCTCGTCGTCATCATTACCGATATTGTCGATGATATCGCCTCCGCCGAACTCCTCACCGCTCTTGGGAGACTCACCCCCCGTTATCTCCCCTTCTGCGTCACCCTGCGTGATCCTCAAGTCGATCTCCGTGCGTGCGAATTAGCCACAGATATCCCAGGTGCATATAACCAAGCCGTTGCCCTAGATCTAATCCGCCAACGCGAACTCGCCTTCGCCAATCTCAAACGCAAAGGTGTATTAGTATTAGATGCGCCAGCTAATCAAATTAGCGATCGATTAGTCGATCGTTATATTCAAATCAAAGCTAGGAATCAACTATAGTAACCCACTTGAGATCTTTTTAGATTCTGGTGGAGGAGGGTGGGTTTTGCTTAATATCGACATTAGATTGCATAAATCCACCCCTACAGACCCATCAAAGAATAGATTACGCATTTTGCCAGCCAACCGTAGGGGCGGGTTTATGCTAATAATTATCGCCTAACACCATCATCTTCCTGCAGAACCCGCCCTCCTCCACTAGCGGTTTTTTTATTCGGAGGTTCCCTCGTCTTGGCGTTTTTTTATTCGGGGGTTCCCCCCGAATAAAAAAACGCCGAATAAAAAAACCGACAAGACAGAAGATCTCAAATGGGTTCTATAGTAGCCACGAGAAATCTCACTTACCTCGATCGAAAAATCGCCGCAGCTACTTCTCGAAACTTGTGAGGATCGCCTTCAGGATGAGGTTGATCTCGCCGTTTTCGAGCATAGAGTTTTTCTAACGTCGTTTGCCAATCGACGGAGATCTGGGGTTCTAGTATCGTTTCTTGACTCAAGATCTCGGTAATATATGTTTGGATCTCCTTCTGCGCCAACCAAATGCGGGCAATTACCGCTAAATTGTCGTCAGTTTCTACCAATCGATCGAAATGCACCAGAATTTGACGAGTCAAATCGGCACTGGAAATAGTACTGGCAATCGCTAATTCCTGCAATCCAGTAATCGCCGCATACCTCACTACCCACTCATTATCTTGAGATACTGGGAGTAATGCTTCGATAACTCTTGCTTGAGCGGGCGCGATCGATTCTACAGGTAAATCATCCCAATGAATTGTCCCCAATCCCCTGGCGGCTGCACGTCTGACGCTCAACGCAAAATCATTTGTCGCCGCATCTAATAACAAGTCTAATGCTCGCACGTCGCCAATGCCAGCCAGTGCCCTCAGTGCCCAAGCTCTCGCTCCATAATTATACCCATCCAATAACTCTAATAAAGGTTGGACAGCAATCTTACCCAGCGAGATCAGCCCTTCCACGGCAGCTACTGCTGCTCCAGGATTGTTGTATCCTAAAACAGTAATCAAATTGGGTATCGCAGCTTCTAGGCGTGCCTGGGACAACTTCTCGACAGCCTCTACCATCCGAGTAGATGAATCTGCCTCCGCAATCGCCCTAAGTAAGGTATCGAGTGAGTCAGGATCGGTCATTTGGATTTTGGATTTTGGATTTTGCGGATCGGAGTCTCCTCACTACGATTTAGATGATACTAAAGCCGTGGAATCTTTCCCAGACAGAAGTTAGCACGCGATCGTCTAGATTTTTATTGCTGTGATGATGAACTCTAACTCATTTTACAACTACTGACAGACAAAAAATACCCAAAGTCATTATCGGTCGCGTCACATAGCTTAACAAATTTGTGAAACCACTCATATTAAGATAAGAGACCAACTAGTTTCGACCCATTGGGGATAGATCTGGTGTCCTACAGCACTTTTCAGTAATATGCAGTCCGTTATTAGAGAGGAAAGGAGGAGCGGGGAGTAGGGAAAGATTGTACTTCACAATTCTGGAAAGTGCTGTATCACCGATCCAAATTTTAAACTATTAGTGAATTATTTTTATTTCTCCTCATTATTATCGAAAACGTTAGGATGCTCTCTAAGCCAAGCCGATCGATTGGATCGTCGGTAATGTAGTTACACCAATTTTGCGCTGTGAGCACAAAAAAAAATCGCTTAAATGTTTCACTCGATCCGATCGAGCGTGAGAAGCTAGAGAAACTCGCTGCTGACTCTGGACTTTCCCTATCTCGCACGATCGCTCAACTCATCCGTAAAGCCAAGAGTTTGCCTATTCCCAAAAACGATCCGAAATAATTAGTGGAGCGCGAACAGAAGTGTAGTTTTGTTCGCAATACAAAACTCAGCAATCGCGTCGATCGAACTACAAATGGATTTATCCTCTGCGTTTGGAGGTAGAATTGCTACCAAGCAAAGGTAAACAGCCACCGATTGTAAAGCCAATCGCGACAGCACCAGCTAACACTAGTCCCCACGGTAAATCGATCGATCTCCAGAATACAAATTTTAGGCTGACTAGGCTAGCATTTTGGACTGATAATAGCGCAATTAGGGCGATCCAGGTGGCGGCGATCGTCGAAATAATTAAATTTGTCATGGTTATGGTTAATTCAAGGCTGACATCCACTCAATGATTGCGATTGAATTATCAAGTACGATCCAATTCACTGAATTTGAATATCGATCTTGTAGTTCTAGAGCCTTTCCTCTGTCACGTTGGGGATAATCCCAAAAAACGTATTTTATAGCTCTTTTGAAAGTGTGGATTTTCCAGCACCACAACAACCAATCACCAAAATGCGCTGCATATTTATCAAAATGACTTGGAGGAGGCGGAGTGAAAAATCCCCTCCGGGGAGGGGCGATAGAGCCATCGGCTCTATCGGGGTGAGTAGATCTATCCTTACTTCAAAGCCTCAATCGCAGACTCCATTGTCGAGGCTAGTTGCTGCAACTGTTCGGCTGAATTAGTCTCTAAATAAACGCGAATCAACGGCTCTGTACCGGAGGCGCGCAGCAATACCCAACCACCATCGGCGAGATAGAATTTCACCCCATCTTTGCGTCCGACTTCCTTAACCTCAATCCCCGCGATGCTTGTGGGCGGATTTTCGGTGTAGGTTTTCATCACCGCTTCTTTGTGAGCATTGTCGAGATGTAAGTCCAGACGACGGTTGGATAATGGTCCCCCAGCTTCAGCGATGACTTCTGCTACCATTTGGCTCAATGGTTTACCTTCGTAGGCGATCGCTTCAGCAATCAGCATATCAGCCAAGATACCATCCTTTTCGGGAATATGCCCGATGACGCTCAAGCCACCAGATTCTTCGCCGCCGATGAGAACGGGGATTTCGCGCATCTGTTCGCCGATATATTTGAACCCGACGGCGGTTTCAATTAAGGGGACACCATGCTTGGCAGCAAAGTTGTCTAAGAGGTGGGTAGTTGCCACTGTACGGACGATCGCGCCCGTTTTACCCTTATTCTTGATCAAGTGCTTGGCAAGCACCAGCAGGACGGTATTTGGCGTGAGCATGTTGCCTAACTCATCGACAATCCCAAATCTATCTGCGTCGCCATCTGTCGCGACACCGAGATCGGCTTTATCCTTTTGCACAGCGGCGATAAGTTCGCCAAGGAGTTCGGCTTTCGGTTCTGGCATTCCACCACCGAATAATACATCCCGCTGCATGTGGAAGGTTTCAGTTTCGCAACCGCAATGGAGCAATACTTTGTCCAAATAGCCCCGCGAGGTGGAATACATCGCATCAAATTTGACTTTGAGCTTCGCCGACCGAATCCGCTCGACATCAAGTAGGGTATAGATAAATTTAAAATATTCTGGCTGCGGATCGAAGGTGCTAATGTTCCCGCTATTTTTCTTCTCTGGTGGTGCATCACTAGCAGCATCCAGATTACCCACGATCGTATCCGTGATTTCTAGGGTTGCTGGCCCTGCATAATCGGGGATATACTTAATCCCACAATAAGCTGCGGGATTGTGACTGGCGGTAAACATCAGCGCACCCGCCGAGTTTAAATGCCGAGCATTATAAGCAATTACTGGAGTCGGACAATCTCGATCGACAATTTTCACCGTCCACCCCAAATCTGCGAGGATTTCCGCCGCAGTATGGGCAAACTCATCTGCCAAGAACCTGGGATCGTAAGCGACTAAAACCGGACGATCCTGACTGTAAGCCGTGCTAAGATAGGCGGCGATCGCTCTTGTCACCTTACACACATTAGCAAAGGTAAAATCCTCGGCGATGATTCCCCGCCATCCATCAGTCCCAAACTTAATTTGATGCGTACTGCTACCTGCGCTCATCGTTGACTGCCTTCTCTAGCTGATATTTCTGCTCCCTTTAAGCCTATCACGATCGGGTATCTGGAATCGATATTCTAGCTGTCTAAGCGGGGTTTAGAGATTGAGTGTACTATATCTCAAGTGAGGGGCAATGTCTTGTCTGGCTGCAAAGTTGCGCTAAACCATCGCTCTAACCAACCTACTAGCCCTAGGCCCAGAATTCTGCTAAGTTTAGCTTAATCATTGTGGTGATACCTCGTGAACCAAACTCAATCCCCGAACATATCAACGTTAAAAGCCGAAGTTGCTAGGTTTCGTGAAGAACTTAGTATTCGCGACAAACTCGTTCAGCAACTATCGCAAGAACTATTTCGGCTAGTTAAAGATAACACCGCTTATGCGCCCAGACCAGAAGTTGCTGGGGATTATCGATCTGAAGTTCGATTGCTCCGCGAACAACTTCAAGGAGTCGAACAGCAAGTTCAATTTTATCAAGAGCAACTCCAGCATCGGGATCTAGAAATTCAGCAACTACGCCAAACCATTCGCGAACTCAACGAACGCGGGCAAATGTTGGAGCAGGTAATTAGAGAGTTGCCTAAAGTATATACTCGCAAATTTGCCGAACGCTTGGCACCGATTAAGACCAAAATTATGGCATTACAGAGCGAAAACCGCCAACTGCAAGCAGATTTAGTCGCCGTTACAGATCGACTCGCAGCCAGAGGAATGAGGCTCGAGCCGCCAACACTGGAGTTCCAATTAGACTTACCCGACATCAGCCAGCAACAATCATTGACTTTACTCAGCCATGTCTAAAACCGCGATCTATCCACAGTAGCTTGATTTGGAGTGCCCAGTTGAGTATGTTGGGGTTTCATTCTGGCTGATGAGCGACAGCCGAAGCACAACCCAACATACAAATCTTTAATCCAAACTCAGGTTAAGTAGCCAGAATTTAATTAGATTGGGGGTGCTAGCAAATCATCCAAATGTGGGAAAGATAACTAGGTGACTTGTCAGTCATAATTTTGACACTGACAGACATCAGATCTTGTCTCCATTTTGGTGGCTGTTAGCAACATGAAGAAAGCATTGATTACCGGATTAACCGGACAAGATGGTTCGTATCTCGCCGAACTCTTACTGACCAAAGGATATCAGGTATTTGGCTTGGTCAGGCGATCGAGTGGGAGTAATCTCGATCGCATCGGTCATCTGGGAGATCGAATTCAGGTAATATCAGGGGATCTACTCGATCAAACATCCCTGATGGATGCCATCACTGTCGCTCAACCCGATGAAGTCTATAATCTGGCATCCCAAAGCTATATTCCCACCTCTTGGACGCAACCATCACTCACGGCTGAATATACAGCACTAGGCGTATCTCGTCTACTCGAAGCCATCCGTCGCTGTCAGCCAGATGCTCGATTTTATCAAGCTTCTAGTAGCGAAGTATTTGGCGAACCAGAAACTTCGCCCCAAGATGAGCGCACCGCTTTTCGTCCCCGCAATCCCTATGGTGCAGCCAAAGCCTACGCCCATTGGATGACGATTAACTATCGCCAGCAATACAATCTTTATGCCTGTTGTGGGATTACTTATACCCACGAATCCCCTCGCCGTGGTGCAGAGTTTGTGTTTCGGAAAATCACCCGCACCGCCGCAATGATTAAACTGGGGCTAGCCTCGGAATTGAAACTGGGTAATCTCGATGCCAAACGCGATTGGTGTTATGCCAAAGATGCTGTCATGGCAATGTGGTTGATGTTGCAGCAAGAGCAACCAGATGATTATATTATTGCCAGTGGTGAGACTCATTCGGTCAGAGAACTGGTTGAATGTGCCTTTAATTATGTCGGTTTAAATTGGCAGGACTATGTAGTTATCGATCCGAGTTTTTATCGCCCTGATGAGGCAGTACAGTTAGTTGGTAATATCGATCGAACTAAAGCAAAATTGCGCTGGCAACCAGAGTATTCTTTCCAGCAATTAGTAGAGTTAATGTTAGAAAGCGATCTCCAACAATTAAGCAAAGACGCGATCGATCCAAAAGTTCAGCTTGTATCGCAGTTAAATTAATTCATGTTTTATCTCAATCCAGATATTAAGAGAACTGCACAAAATAAATGATCCCACAACATTAACC
The DNA here is from genome assembly GCF_031418915.1 of Chamaesiphon sp. VAR_48_metabat_135_sub. Lineage (NCBI taxonomy): Bacteria > Bacillati > Cyanobacteriota > Cyanophyceae > Gomontiellales > Chamaesiphonaceae > Chamaesiphon > Chamaesiphon sp. VAR_48_metabat_135_sub. The sequence goes on from NZ_JANOJV010000021.1 coordinate 36,936, forward strand.
CACATTCCGCACTTCATGGGTACCCTAAATATTCGCCATAGCACTGGATCGATCTTTCTGTGTAACTCTATCTCAATAAATAAAGTAGGGGCAATTCATGAATTGCCCCTACTTTATTTATCAATATAGTCAGAAGATCGAATTAGACCAAAGCTAAAACTGGAGATACAGATAGCTGAATTTCACTAATTAGATGAGCACCAGATAACTCGATTGCGCCAACATCCTCTAACTCTAATTTAATCTTTCCTGCTAGTTTGGGCAGTAATTCTACCCATTGAATTGGAGCTAATTGACCAGTGAAAGAAATCGCTAAAGACTCAGTAATATCTATGTCAGCACCCATCATTAAATTCATTGCAACACCAGCTATCAGTGCTTCGACAGCTTCTGGATCTACACTATGACTAGTATCAATTAGTAATGTCATTTCACCCACAGATGGATCTTGTGCTAATCGATAAAAAATCCCACCTAATTCTTCACCTAATTCTTCTTCATCTGCCGACCAATTAGGGAAAATAATTAAATTTCGTGAATTAAGTTGTAGATGTGCTAAAGTTCGATCGAGTAGTACTGACTGAACAATTGCAGCCATTTTGCTCCATGAGAACTTTTGAGATTGGACTAGTCCTTTAGCAATTAAATCATCGCGAATTTCAGGTTGCCGAACATTGACTAAAGCTTGAGTCATTTCCTCAATACTAGAATCATCAATATAAATTGCTGATGCCCCTGCAACTTCAGGAATCGAAGCATTATGACAGGTAATAACCGGACAACCAGAAGCTAAAGCCTCGACAATTGGTAATCCAAAACCTTCATATTTTGAAGGATATAGCAGGGCGATTGCACCTGCATATGCTAGATTGAGACTGCGATCGTCTAATTGGAGACAATGAACTTTACTATCTGGTGCATAGATAGAATACTCCTCAGCATTGATTCCGGCTGCACCAGTACAAACAATATCAAAATCGCTACCATTTGCCAATTTAGCAAACCCTTGCCAGAACAGAATAGTATTCTTATAACCACCACCAGCACCTACTAATAAAAAGTAAGGCTTATTAATGCCATGCTGAGTGCGGAATGATTCAATTTCTGTTGCGTTAGCAGGTTTAAAGATTGAGTTAACACCACAAAGTGCAGGAGTAACAGTTAATGCATCTATCGCTGGATAGCATTTAATTAAATCTTTAGCAGTATGTTCAGAAATGGTGAGAAACGCCGAAGCATGAGCGATTCCCCGCTGTTTTTCTTGCCACATTGGGATGCTCAGATCGGCACCCAAGATTTCAGGAATCATGTCATAAGCCATGAAGACAGATGGTGTCTCGATCGGTGTAGTGTAATAGGTAGAGATAAACAATTCTGCACCTAAATCGTTACATACCTGCTGCAACATCTGGCGATCGGTATCAGTGTTATTATAGTCATAAGCAGGAATCTGATAATAACTAATTCCTTCTATTTTAGGTGCTGAACCTACTCGATCTAGTACGACTAAATGACTGCCAAATTCAGTATTTGCCCACTCCTCTAATAGAGATTTCCAAACACGAGCAATACCAGTACTATAGAGTTGAAAGAAAACACCATCGATCGCAATTTTAGGAGAAATATATTTATTGCTAAATCTTAAATGTGGCGATTCGTAAATCTTGAGTTCTGTTAAATTTGGTAGAATACCCTGAGCTAATTTAGCAGCATCTGCTACGTTGAAAATTCCAGCTTGTTCACAATTAATCCGAATATGTAGTGATTGTCCATTGGCATTTGGGATAAAACCTTGAAAATTCAGGCTATCTCTCAGTTGAAGAATAGGTATATTTAAAGATGATATTGGGATGTCATATTTTAATGCTAGAGCTTCAATATAAATTTTAGTTGATTCGTAAATTGTTGCATCTCGATTGATCTGTGCAGCAATCGCAGCTAGATAACTATAAATATTTACAACTAAATTATTATCATCAGCAAAGAAAAGTTCTTTTGTTTTGAATTGAACTCCAGCCACTACAGTTTCAGGACTAACTGGTGTGAGAATTGTTTCTCCAGCCGTGATACTTGGATGAGATTGTGTTGATAAATCTTTCTTCTCATCAGCCTGATAATCTTGAATAGGTTTACTGTCTAAACTAGGATATAATGCTGATGCTCCACCACTATGTCCAGAAGTTCCAGTAATAGATATAGAGCGGAAAGAATAAAGATATCGATCGGAAAAATATGCGTTAACAATTCCTGAATATACATCTGGAGAATGAGTATGAAAGTATCTACCATGTATGGACTTAACTCGTGAAATAATATCACGGTGAATTAGTGAATTGTAAACCATCGGTAGTTCTTCATGAGAAGAATGATGCTGATAAAAAAATTCGAGAAAATTTCGTGAATTTCTAATTTCAGCTACTTGTTGTAAGTTAACACCCAATCGATTTTGTAGCCACGGTACTATGCAACTAGACCAGCCGTAGAAATGACGCGCCCAAGAAATAATTTTAAAATCATACTCAGCAATCAGATTAGCTGCAAGTTCTAATCCATCTGGCATTAAGGCATCATCATCACCTAAAACAAATATATATGTGCCAGTAGTTTTAGACAATCCAAATTCCCAACTATCTGCCATCCCAAATCTTTCTGGTGTCCGAAAGTATTTGATACGAGGATCTTCAAAGCTGTTAGCTACTTGAGATGTTTCTATGGTACTAAAGTTATCAGAAATTACTAGCTCGAAATCTTGATAGCTTTGATTGATGACACTTTGAATAGCATACTTGAGGGTATCATGTCTTTGGCGAGTAGGAATAATTATTGAAAATAAAGGCTTGGATGTCATAATAAAACTCATATTTTTTATAAGTAAGGCAGGTATTTAACTGATTATGAAGGGACATATATATTCGATGTCAAGCACTTCTATTAATATGTTAAAATTTAGATCTCGCAAACTATATATTTTTAATCAATTAATTGCAACTCTAAATTAGCTAGTTTGAGTAAGGCAATATTTTCTTGATGATAGTTAGGATTCATCAGAATTGCCGATTTAATGCCATGTTGCTCGATATCGAGATAGTTAATAATAGGATGCCCAGTTCCAGGTATATAACCACCATGCTTATGAGGATTGAGATCGATTACAGCGGAAATTGATTCTCGCTGCGAATCGATGAGATTTGCCAGGGTTACGCCTTTGGCACCTGCACCCCACAAAGCTACTCCTCCTCGCTCTTGTAGTTGAGCAATTTGCGATTTTAGCCGAGCGGCGATCTGTTGTTCTGATTTGGTAAATTCAATTGCCAGCTTTGAAATTTGACAGGGATTATAAGTAACATTAACTGGTTTCTGGCCAATCGATGCTTCTAGCCACAAATATTGTTTACCAAAGATATGTTTGACATTATTAACTTCAAAGCCAGCTTGCTCGAATGCTGTTGTCAGTGACTGAGCAGTAAAGTAAGAACAATGTTCGTAAAAAAAGTCCCATACAACCTGATTATCTAGAATCCATTCGACACAGGGAGTTTCAAAAAATAGTCGTGCATGAGGAGAATTGACTAGTGCAGCACGGATCGATCTCAATAAATCTACCGGATTGGGCACATGTTCGATTACATGCCGACAAATGACAATATCGACTGGAATATGCGTACAATCAGTACCATAATAACGTTGTTCAAATTTTAATCTAGGATGCTCATCAATCTGAGCAATATAACTAGGATCGCAGCCATAGCCATAGTTATTCGCTGATTCTAACTCTACTAATTTACGCAAAAAATGACCTTGACCGCAACCGATTTCTAAAATCCGGCTATTTTTAACTTGTAAATCTTCGATCAGATAGTTTGCAAGTTTATTTAGATACTCCTCAAAGAATGGCGAGTGATTTTGAGCGTTGTCATAGTTTTCACCATATTTCAACAAATCAGGATCGAAAGACTGATTAAATACGAAGCCACACTGATGACACGCGGTCAATGTTAATTCACCACGTTGATGTTGAATAGCGTCATGCCTAGATTTAAGTAATAAATTCTGTTGAGTTGGAACTAGATTTCGCTCTAAAAAAGATGCAATCTTGTTTGAATCACATACTGGACAATTAGAAGATCGAATCATGATTATATAACCTGTTGTTTCCAAAAATTAATAGTTTCTTGAATGCCACTAGCTAAATCGTATTGAGGATACCAATTTAATTCCGATCTTAATCGATCTGGACTAGCAACAACTAGATGTGCTTCTTGACTTTTACTAGGAATAGCACCAAATTCGACTAAATCGGCACGATCGAGTGTATTAGCAATCTGTTCGACTAAATTTCTAATAGATATTGGTATGCCAGAGCCAATATCGATCGATCCCACAAGATTCGATCCCAATAATCGAACTAAGGCATCAGCAACATCACGAACATAGAGAAAATCTCTAATTTGTATTCCAGCAGAACACTGAGCCAATTTATTACTTAATAACGATCTAATTACTGATGATACTAGTCGATTAGGATCTTCATATTGACCGTACAACCAAAAAATTCGACCCCAGGTATAACTAATATCTGTTTGCTGGCAAAAGGAATCTAACATCAAAGAAAAAGCTTGTTTACAAGTTCCATAGGGAGTTTGAGGAGCTATTGGTGTAAAATTGGCTTGACAATATCCATATTTCCAGTCATATTCAGCACAACTACCTGCTGCTACAATTCTGGTGCCGCCACATTCTGCAAACATTCTAACTAGATCGAGGCTAACTTGCACCCATTGAAAATTTTCTAATGCCGTCCAATATTTTCCAGGAACAGCATACCAAGCAAGATGGAGTAAGTGAGAAGGACGAATTTTTATCATTACATTTTGCAGTGCAACTCGATCGAATAGATCTACTTGATGCCAATGTATCTCTAAATTTTCGATAAGTAAAGGATGTCTTGATATTGCATGTAATTCATACCCATGTTCTGACAATAAAGGTAAGCAATGATGACCAATAAATCCCGATGCACCTGTAATTAGAACTTTCTTCATAGGGTAAAAGCTGGACAAGTTCGATCTGCTATCTATATTTAGAGTTCCCTGTTTAGACCTAAAATAAACATTATGCTAATTTTTTTGTCGCGTTCGATAATGAAGCTGTTAGTAATATATCGAAAATGGGAAGATTAGGAATAGAACTACTAGCAACTATCTCTCTTATGGAAACAAGTCTGACGATTCAATCCACAGATAATCTCATAGATCGAGCACTGGCTCATCATAATCAATCTCAATTAGCTCAAGCTGAAGAATTGTATCAACAAGTCTTGACTCTAGAGCCTGAAAATTGCAAAGTACTCAATTTGTTAGGATATTTGTATCACCAGATTGGTAATAATGAATTAGCGATCAAATTAATCGGGCAAGCTATTTTTATCGATCCAGAGCAGGCATATTTTTACAAAACTGCTGGGCAGGTATATTTTCTACTTAGAAATTTTGAAGATGCGGTAGATGCATTCAGAGAAGCACTAAATTTAGGCGATCGATCTGCTGACAATTATGATGCTTTGATAAATTCACTAGAAGCAATAGATCTGCATGAAGAAGCAGCACAAACTATTTTAGACAAAGAGCAAACACACAAATTCAGATTACCTTATACACGGAATTTTTCTCAATATATTAAATATTCGATCGGAGAATATACTTACGGTGCCCCAATAGTGAAAGATTGGCATCAAGGTTCGACTTTAAAAATTGGTAATTTTAGTTCTATTGCTGAAAATGTCACCGTTTTACTAGGTGGTAATCACCCCACAGACTGGGTTTCATCCTTTCCGTTTGGTATGGTTTTTGAAGAATTCAAAGAACGGCATTATGAATATCCAAAATTAAGCAAGGGTAGTGTAATTATTGGCAATGACGTATGGATCGGACTTAATACAACAATCTTATCAGGAGTCACCATCGGTGATGGTGCGATTGTTGCTGCTGGCAGTATCGTTACTAAAAATGTCGAACCTTATGCTATCGTCGGTGGTAATCCAGCAAAGTTAATTAAAAAGAGATTTAGCGATGAAGCAATATCTAAATTATTATTAATTAAATGGTGGGAGTGGGAGATCGATAAAATCAAAGATAATTTAGATTTAATTATGTCAGACAATATCGATCTATTTATCGATCGACATTTGCCATCAGCTTAAATTAAAGTAAAATCTGGATAGTCTCGATCGCGTTGATTAATAATAGTTACAGCTAAGGGCATTTCAATCCCAAAAGCTGGATCGTTCCATCTTACCCCTCTAGCCGAATCTGCGTTGTATACCCCAGACATTTGGTAAAACACTTCCGTGTCATCTACTAGCGTTTGTAAGCCATGAGCACAGCCAGGAGGGATGTAAAACATCTGATGATTATCGGCGGTTAATTCCGCCGCTACCCACTGTTTAAAGGTGGAAGATTCTGGGCGTAAATCTAGAATGACATCATAGATAGCTCCTCTGGTACAGCGAACTAATTTAGTTTCAGTCTCAGGAGCCACTTGATAGTGCATCCCTCTTATAGTTCCCCGTTGGGAAGTAAAGGAAACATTGCATTGGTGGAAATTTGTTTCTAATCCATGTTGGCTGAATTCCTTGGTGCAAAATGTCCGTGAAAAAAAGCCACGCTCATCAGCGATAGGTTGGATTTCAATTAGATATGCACCAGGAATTTTAGTTGGGGTAAATTTCATAAGATCTCTAATTGAGGAATGGGAACGACAAATTTACCATCCCAATCGCGAATATGTGCCATTTGTTCGACGATCTCAGATCGCAAGTTCCATGGTAGAATTAGTAAATAATCTGGTTTTGTTTCGGAGATTCGATCGGGACTATGAATTGGGATATGAGTTCCAGGTAAAAATAAGCCCTGCTTGTGTGGGCTACGATCGACTGTATAATCAATAAAGTCAGTCCGAACACCGCAATAATTTAATAAAGTGTTCCCTTTTGCAGGTGCGCCATAACCAACGACAGATTTACCTTCATTTTTAGCTTGAATTAAGAACCTAAGAAGTTGAAATTTGATACTTTCTACTTGCTTAGTGAAGTTTAGATAAGTATCAATTATATCGAGTTTAGCTGCAATTTCTTTGGCTTTTAATTCAGTTACCCGATCGGTTACTATTAATTTAATATTTTCACTATGCCTACCATAGATTCTCAAAGATCCACCATGAGTCGGTAATTCCTCGACATCAAATAAGGTTAAACTGTGAGCTGCGAATACTCGTTCGACAGTTAGGAAAGAGAAGTAAGAGAAATGCTCGTGATAAATGGTGTCAAATTGATTTTGGTTAATTAATTGTAGCAAGTGAGGAAATTCGATCGTGATTATTCCCTCTGGCTTGAGCAGCAATTTCATCCCTGCCACAAAATCATTGAGATCTGGTACGTGAGCTAGGACATTATTACCTAATAATAAATCTGCTTGTTTATCTAGCTCGATTAATTCTGTGGCTGTTTGTACGCCAAAGAATTTAGTTAGAGTCGGAATTCCTTTTGCTTCGGCAACTGCTGCGACATTAGTTGCTGGTTCGATGCCTAATACTGGAATATTTTGGTTTTGAAAATACTGTAATAAATATCCATCGTTACTAGCAATTTCGATAACCTGACTAGATCGATCGAATCCAAATCTTTCGACCATTAAATTAGTATACCGTTCGCAATGCTTGAGCCAGCTCTCGGAATAAGAAGAAAAGTAAGCATAATCACCGTCGCCAAAAATGTGCTCTCGCGATTCTACTTCTGGTAATTGAACTAGAAAACAGCGATCGCATACATAAGTATGAAGCGGATAAAATTTTTCAGATTTATCAATTTGTTCGACAGTTAAAAAATCATTTGAAATCGGCGATCCACCTAAATTAATAAATGTATATTGGAGAGGATGTTGACAAAAACGACAGTTATGATGGCTCATTAATATTTCTAGTTATGTACGATTTGTTGAATGGCTAAGTTAGATAAAGCTAATGTTTCGATCGAGACATAATCTATGAGAGATCCAGATCGGTCTTCGAGCATCTGTTGTTGAGAATCGAGGAAATTTTCATACCAGACGATCGTCTGTTCTAACCCTCGATCGAGTGTAAATTCAGGTGTCCAACTTAAAACATTTTTCGCTTTAGTTGCATCGAGAAATTGATGCTGAATCTCATTGTTAGCCTGATTCTGGACGATCGGATCTAAATCCGCACCCATAATCGCTACGATCTGAGTCACCAAATCTAAAACGGTAACTTGAGTCTCGTTAGAAAAATTAAATGCTTGCCCATATAAACTTGAATTAGTCGCCAATTGTTCGGCGAGTAAAGTGTATGCAGCCGCGCCATCTTCACAGTAAATATAGTCACGGATGTAACTACCATCCGAACGAATTATCGGAGCCTTTCCCTGAAGGATCGATCGAATCGTCCCAGGAATAATTCGATTCCAATTTAGATCGCCACCACCATAGAAATTTCCACAGCGGGTAATGGCGACAGGCAAATTATAGGTATGTCCGTAAGCTTGAGCGATGAGATCGGCACAAGATTTACTGACATCGTAGGGGTGTAAACCTTGAAGGGGAGTAGTTTCGACATAGGGTAGTGTATCGCAATCACCGTAAGCTTTATCTGATGAAGCCATCACAATTTGTTTGACGGTGGGACTATGACGACAAGCTTCGAGCATTTGCCACGTACCCGCGATATTAGTCTCAAAAGTCGAAATTGGGTTCCGATTGGCAATACCGACGATTGTTTGGGCTGCTAGGTGCATTACCGTATCGATTTCGTATTCGCCTAATACCCGTTCGAGAAAGACTCGATCGCCGACATCACCTCGGACGACTTTAACTCGATCGATCGATCCAGAACGAATCAATTCTGATTGAGGTACCGAATCGCGAATTACACAGACGACATCTGCACCCAAGCTTAACAGCCGTTTTACCAACCAGCCACCCAGCAATCCTGTCGCTCCAGTGACTAAAGTTGGTCGATTATCCCAAAAACTATTACTTTGACTCATAAGTCATTAATCCGCATACAGTAGCAACCCACCCGCTTATTATTCCCAAACTTGCCAGGGAGGATTGCCACTTTGCCAGAAATTTTCTAAATTGTGTTTATCGCGGAGGGTATCCATACATTGCCAGAAATCATAGTGACGGTAAGCCGCTAACTGTCCATCGATAGCTAACCGTTCCAATAACTCAACTTCTAACCCATTACTATCATTAGTTAGGTATTTAAAAACCTGGGGTTCCATCACCAAGAATCCACCATTAATCCAGCCTTCTCCTGCTTGAGGTTTTTCAGTGAAATTAGCAACTAAATCGCCCTCTAAAACTAGCCCCCCAAATCTTGCTGGTGGACGCACTGCGCTAACTGTCACTAATTTCCCGTGGGATTTGTGAAACTCCAGCAACCGCTGGAGATCGATATTACTCACGCCATCGCCATAGGTAATCATGAACGTTTCATCACCGAGATAGGGTTCTAAGCGTTTGAGTCGTCCGCCTGTATTGGTTTGGACTCCTGTATCCAACAAATGGAGTTTCCAATCTTCGCATTCTTTGACTTGGGGCTGAACTGAACCAGTAGCTAGATCCAATGTCATACTCCCATTCAGGGCGTAGTAATCCATGAAATAACGTTTGATATATTCGCCCTTGTATCCCAGTGCAACTAAGAATTCTTGAAATCCGTAGTGAGCATAGTGTTTCATGATATGCCAAAGAATTGGACGACCACCAATTTCTACCATTGGTTTGGGGCGAACTTCAGTTTCTTCAGCCAGACGTGTGCCTAAACCACCTGCTAAGAGAACGACTTTCATAGAACAAATTGATGGGTAATGAGTAAACCCTTCACCAGCAACTACTTAGACGGTTGAGTTGGTTGCGGCTCAGTTGGTTTTAGAGTACCCACTTTTTTAGGTTCAGCGATCTGTTTGTTCAGTGCCGCCAAAAATTCTTTGTATTGTATGTTGCTGGGATTGAGCTTGACGAGTTGTTCGAGAGCGGCTTTGGTGCCAGGAGCATCATTTCGACGCATCCGAATTTCTACTAACCCTCGCAGTGCCGTTTGATTATTGGGTTCTCGCTTCAAAACTCCCTCAAAACCTCTTTCTTCAGCTTGAAGTTGGGCATTCTGAGATTGGGCGGCATTTTCACTGGCAGGTTGCTCAGTCGATCGACCGAGCAATCCGCTTAGTCCCATGCCACTAGAAGCTAGAAAGGCCATTCCAGAGCCAATTAGAATAACTTTCGTTAATTTACTTTTTTCCATGATTCACTCTACTCCTGGTAATCGGGTGGGTAGCTCTTAGGTCTGAGTCAGGCTAGAGCTATTTCTTTAAGTTACCAATTTTCGGCTATTAACTATCATTTTGGATCGAAGTTAGCTAATCTATGTCAGTATCTATACCAACTTCAGGTCGGGACAAATTTAGAGCAAAATTATCCCAAGTATCGCCAACACTATTCGGACAGATCGGCTGTATTGTGGGAGTGTTTACCATCGTCGTCTATCTCCAAATTCCTCAATTAGCATCACTCAAACATAAGCATAAAATTCTCAACAAAGCCGAACTTGAGCAAGAGGAGACTAAAACGAAGGTTCAACTTGCAATTGCCAAAATGTTACCAGCGTTTGGATTTAATAATCTTGTAGCTGACTGGCATTTTATGGATTTTCTCCAATACTTTGGTGATGGGGAAGTACGGAAGAAATCTGGGTATGGAGCAGCAATGGACTATTTTGATGCGATCCTCGCTCGCGACCCTCGCTTTCTCTATGCTTATTATTATCTCTCGAATACTGCTGCTCTCTATGCTGGAGAGCCAGAACGATCGGTTAGCTTAATGAATCGCGGCTTGAAGTCACTATCCCCACAAGTACCCGATCGCAGTTATTATATCTGGAGACTTAAAGCAGTAGATGAGTTATTATTTTTAGGAAAAGTACCTGATGCTCGTAATTCAATGCTGACTGCGGCAAGCTGGGCCAAGAAATATCCCGATCTAGAGAGTCAAAATGTCGCTCGGGTTTCCCAAGATACTGCTAATTACCTAGCCCATAACCCTGGTAGCAAACGGGCGCGATTCGACGCCTGGAATATGGTTCTAGGTGCGGCGGTAGATGATTTCGTGATTAAGCGAGCGATCTCCGAAATCAGAGCCACTGGTGGTAAAGTTACAGTTAGCCCCACAGGGGAATTTGAGGTGGAAGCCCCAGCAAAAGATTAAATTAGTGGATAGTCAATAGTGAATGGTATTAATTTATGCCCGCTTTTTGTGAAAATGGCGATTACTATCGGTAGTAATCGCTGAGTTTGACACTGACCATCCACGATTTACAATCTACTATCCACTATCTCCGAACCCTCCGCTACATGGATTTACTAGAGTACCAAGCTAAAGAATTATTCCGCGAGGTCGGAATTCCAGTGTTACCATCTCAAAGGATCGATCGACCGACAGATCTCAAAGCTTTGCGGATTCCCTATCCAGTCGTATTAAAATCGCAGGTGAGTGTGGGCAATCGTGGCAAAGCTGGGGGAATTAGATTTGTCGAGAATACCATCGATGCGATCGCGGCGGCGCGGACGATCTTTAATTTGCCGATTTTGGGTGAATATCCCAAAGTACTATTAGCGGAAGCTAAGTATAATACCAGCCTGGAATTTTATCTGGCAATCGTGATCGATAGATTAGCCTGTCGTCCGGTGTTACTAGGATCGAGTGATGGGGGGATGAATATTAATGCCATCCTCGATCGCATTCATCAGGTAGTCGTCTATGATGAGTTCTCATCTTTTTATGCCCGTCGTCTTGCTTTAAAAATGGGACTTGAAGGTGACTTGATGCTGGCTGTCAGTGAGATTATCGAGAAAATGTATATCTTGATGCGGTCTCAGGATTTAGACTTAGTAGAGATCAATCCATTAGGTGTCGATCGTAATGGTGCGGTGATGGCACTAGATGGCAAAATTAGTGTCAATCATTATGCTGTGGGCAGACATCCAAATCTTCAACCTTGGCAAATTGTGGATGTTGCTCGCAATCGACTGGGAACGCTATCGCCACTCTTTACCGATGTTGGGAATATCAGCATCCTCTGTAGTGGTAATGGGTTAGCCCTTGCCATGTTGGATGGCATCGCTCAAGGAGGTGGACAAGTGGGACAATGTATCGTCGTCAATCCTGCTTGTCGGGAAGAAATCCAGATTGCACTCGATCGCGTTGGCATTTACAATCAAGGTCCCGTCCAGTCACCTACTATCGATGTTTTACTAGTCAACTTTGTGGGGAGTGAGATCGATAGTTGTCAACAAGCGATCCAATATTTGTCGCAGGAGCGAAATCTCACGATTATCTGGCGAGTCTTGGAACAGGATCTCGATCGACTAGCTGGATTGCTCCCATTATCGATTAAGCTCGTCACAAATTTCGATTTGGCAATCGCGCAGACACTAGAGATTGCTAGACAGTAATCTACTGTAGATCGAGTGACTTACCCAAAAGAATACTGACATGGGTCTATTTCCATCGCCTCACGTCTCCATTGAACTAATCGCCAGAAATATGTGGAGATCGATAGGTTTTTAAAAATGGATGGTACCAAACTGGCGAGATTGCGTTAATTTACGATCCACTATTCACTATCCACCATCCCCCCAATGACGATCGATCTTCAACTAGATAGCCGTATTTTAATTCAAGGAGTGGACAACCCTCTAGTACTTGCCGCGATCGGTCGAATGCAAATTTATGGTACTCAGCTTGTGGGGATTGTTAGCGCGGGAAAAGGGGGACAACTACTGAAAGGTCTGCCGATATTCGACTTAGTAGAACAGGCTCAAGAGACATTAGGTCCCATTGAGACTAGTTTGATTTTTGTGCCTGCTTATGAGGTATTAGATGCCGCTCTCGAAGCAATTGCGGCAGGTATTCCCCAGCTAATAATTATTACCAGAGGCGTACCGCCGCTAGATACAATCAGACTATTGCGTCAAGCCAGTATCACCAATACATTGATTCTCGGTTCTGGCAGCGCGGGGATTATTATTCCCGATCGATTATTATTAGGTATTTATCAGCCCCAATTATTTAGCCCTGGAAAAGTAGCAATTATTAGCCGCAATCAGAGTTTAACCGCCGAAATTGCCAGTGAATTAAATCAGGCAAATCTAGGTCAATCGATCGTCATTCATATTGGTAGCGATCCACTGGTTGGCTCCTCCTGTCGCCGCTGGCTAGAATGGCTACAATCAGACCCCCTGACCAAAGCGATCGTGCTTGTCGGCGATATTTGCTGGGATTCTGAAGCTGCTACGGCTGCCTATCTGCTAGCACAACAGGGAAAACCTGTCGTAGCTTACTTAGCCGGGATTCATGCCAATACACCCCACCCCCTTACTGATGCCGCGATCGTTTTGAGTCACACTCTGTCCAAACCGATCTATCATGCAGATACCATCCAACAACGAATCGAGACTTATAAACGCGCGAAAATTCCCGTCGCCAAAAAGATCGGTCAAATTCCCCACTTGCTCAAAAAATCAGGAATTAAATAATCAGTTGAAAGCGTAGGAACAGATTGTAAATTCAATCCTGATTCCCCCCCTTCCCTCTTTCCCCTTACCTCTTTCCCCTTTCCCCTAATTGCACTACCGTCGTTTTGGTCGAACTAATTTGCTACTTTCGGCATTTTCCTTAGGGACAATGCGATGTTTGGCCGATCCTGAAATAGCTTATCAAACCATCCATAAAGCAATTTCCACTGGAATCAACCATCTAGAAACAGCGCGGGGATACGGACAAAGTGAGACGTATTTGGGATTGGCTCTCCAGCGTGAACTGCCGATCGACAGATCCCAGTTGTATATTACGACCAAACTGCCGCCGACACCCGATCGAGCATTAATGGCACAGTGGATCGACGAATCCTTAGAACGCTTGCAGCTCGAATATATCGACTGTTTGGCAATTCACGGGATTAATACCCAGGAGCATTTAGATTGGGCGACAGATGGCTGTTATCCGGCGATTGCAGATGCGATCGAGTCCGGTAAGGTCAGACATGTCGGATTTTCGACTCATGGTAGTCTAGAGCTGATTCTCGCCGCGATCGAGACAAAATTATTTGAGTTTATCAACCTTCATTATTATTACTTCTACCAAAGGCTGGCTCCCGCGATCGAACTCGCGAGTAAACATGACATGGGGATATTTATCATTTCCCCTGCGGATAAAGGCGGGAAACTCTACACCCCACCGCCTAATTTAGTCGAATTGTGCGAACCATTAACACCCCTAGCATTTAATTATCGGTGGTTATTGGCAGACGATCGGATTAGTACCCTCAGTCTCGGTGCTGCAAATCCTGACGAACTATATCCCTCTCTTGATGTCGCCGATGCAGACTATCCACTGACGAATGTTGAGATGGAAATTAGCAATCGATTAGAGCGACAATTGCAAACCAGTCTCGATCCCGATCTGTGCAGTCAATGTTATGCTTGCTTACCTTGTCCCGCCCAGATTAATATACCCGAAGTATTACGGCTGCGAAATCTCTCAGTTGCTTACAATCTGACTGATTACGGACAATACCGTTATCAGATGTTTGAAAATGCTGGACATTGGTTTCCAGGGATGAAAGCCAATCGCTGTAACGAGTGCGGGGATTGTTTGCCTCGGTGTCCGCAAGAATTGAATATTCCACAGTTACTAACAGACGCACACGAGCGGTTGCATACTCGTCAGGGGCGGAGGTTGTGGGATTAAAGTTTTAAGATTGTCAATGATTAAACCGATCGAGACCGTCAATTCAACTGCCAATATTGACTATAAATTTATTTATTTATTCAATCCATCTATTAAATTCGTTGCAAACTCTCGTTCGAGTTCGCGATTAGATCCGGCGATCGATTCAGACTGACTATGTTGAGGAAAAGATAACACCAAACCCTTAGCCAGCGAATAATCTAGCGCATACCGAGCGATCGCAAACAATAGTATACTTTTGCCGACTATTAACCCATCCATCCAGATTTGGGATAACTCAAATTCACTGACATCTACCTGTGCTAAACCGCGTACTAACCCAAAAGCTAATACCGCACCAGAATTGAGATGATCGTTGCGATCGATCCGAATGATATAACGGTAAGTGACCCCAAACAGAAAACCACTGACAATCGCGATCGCTAATTCTAAACCCAGACTGACGATCGATCTAAAAGATCCAACCAACACAAATCGCTCTACTGTCATCATCAGACAATAGCTCATCCCTGCGGCAATCCCACCCAGACTACCCGCCTTCACCGATTCAATTCGTTCTAGTCGATTGTGCATCGGGTCCCAGTATAGGTAAGACCTGCCTAGAAATCAACTTTGTGCAAAGTAATGTTAAAGAAAATAGAGTAAACGATCGCGATCGTGGGCATCATTACAAAGTAGACTCAAATCTTTCGATGTTGCAGATAAGCCTGAGAGATTGCGCCCTGACAAGCTAAGATACCAATAGTAATTCAAAACCGAACAATGGTAGACCGTCCAATCAAGAAAGCCGATCGTCAAAATCCCCCAGTTGAGAGCGACGGTACCCCCAAATCTTCCGAAGCACCTAGCAAGAAAAGTAGCTCCAATCGTGGTGCAGACAAAGGTGGTAGAAGAGACTCCAACAAAAGAGACGAACCTAAAGCACCTGAAAATCTCGCTCTGATGAGAGGTCCAAAACCTAGCAAAGCCAAGCCTCCAGTCATCAAGGTGGCGGAACCAGAAGTGTCTGAAGACACGGCAGCCGAAGGTGAAACTGCCACAGAAGCAACAACAGAAGAGAGCTAGATTATTACGCTACATTCCCGACTTCTCCAAGAAGTCGGGAATTCTGCCTTACCCCTCAGATTGCCATAAAGATCGATCGGCATTGGGTGGAACCAAAACCCAGAGACTACTCGGAACCACTTGAAAACTCATCGGCGTTGTACCCAGATAATCGCCATCTACTTGCACGGGGAGAGCCTTTCCCCGCTTACCGCCAATCTCAATTTGTTTGGCTTGGTAATATTTCACCAGCGGATCGCGATTATAGTGACGAGCAAAAATCGAAATTAGCCGTTGTGGAGCGGATAGCATCCCCCGACCTTTAATCACGCAAATGTCTAATAATCCATCATCAATCGTCGCATGGGCGGTGAATTTCACCACTCCACCATAGAGTTGACTATTGCCGATGACTACCATCAAAATTTTACCCCGCACTCGCTTGCCATCGATCCGCAATTTCAGTCGCACACCGCGAAAATTCCAGGCAATTTGAATTGCTTGTTTGATATAAGCGATCGCACCCAGTCTTTTCTTCTCTTTGGCACATACATTCGCCGTTACCGCCGCATCAAATCCAATTCCCGCCATCAGCAGGAAATAGCGATTTCCCGCCATGCCTACGTCAATTTGGGCTAATTCTGACTTAGTTAAACTTTCGGCAGCCTTGAGCATATCCATCGATAAACCCATTTCTCGTGCCCAAATATTCACCGTCCCCAATGGCAGTGTGCCCAAGGCGGTGGTGGTACCGACTAAGCCATTCATCACCTCATTGACCGTACCGTCGCCTCCAGCCGCAATTACTGCGTGATAGCCTGCTTGCGCTGCTTGTTGAGCCTTGCTGGTAGCATCGCCTGGTGCGGTGGTGGCAGCGATTTGGACTTGCCAACCACGTTCGCGCCACAAATTTGCGACTCGATCGAGTGTATTCTTTAAATTGGAGGACTGCCCCGCTGCGGGGTTGTAGATAATCAGAACTTGAGGATTGGGTGTTAGGCTAGCACGCATTGGGAAAGTTTATCGGACTTAATATAAGTTCAGCTACATTTCCCTAAGAATTTTTAATTCTTACCGATTGAATCTTGACTGAAGGGTAAGATCGTTTGAGGTTATTTCCGTGTCTAGTGGATATGGAGAAAAGTAGTATTTTTACCTTAACTCAGAAAAACCCCCTAACCCCTAACTTAATGACTACAGTAAAAGAAGCGATCGACACGATGATTCAATCACGCAACGTCGATACCGGACGAGTAAGTGGCTTGAGTCGGCAAATTATCGTTCAAATGAATACCTTGCAGGCTAGTATCTTAGTTAACTTTGAGAGCTTACCTGGGATTAGCAGCTCTGGCGAACCGCATCTTAATCTCTATCTTCAATCTGGAGCCAAAGAGTCTTTGCGTGCGGCTCTCCGTGCAGGAATTGCCAAGCAGCCCAGCCTAAAAATGACAATTAACTCTGCCTATCGTACCGTCGCCCAACAACATATTCTCTATCAAGTGTATCAGCGCGATCCAAAATTAATCCCTTTGGCTGCCAAACCAGGTCGCAGCAACCATGAAAATGGTTTAGCGATCGATGTCAATAATTATAATGCTTGGAAACCATATCTCCTGGCACATGGTTGGCACTGGCTCGGTGGAAACGATCCCGTGCATTTCTTTGAAGACAATGGTCGTACAGATGTTGACGATCTAGGCGTAAAAGCTTTTCAGACGCTCTGGAATAAATATAATCCCAATGATTTGATGACTGTTGATGGCAACTTTGGTGCCCAAACTGCCGCTAAAATGGATCGATGCCCGATTTCTGGATTCTCGATCGTCACGCTGTTTCGGATGGGCGATAACGGGTCGGTAATTACCCGAATTCAGCAAGGTTTAACCCATGCTGGATTCCCCACTCCTGTCAATGGCTTCTTCGACCAAAAAACTAAAGATGCCGTAATTAAGTTTCAAAGTAAGAAGGGCTTAACCGCCGATGGTGATGTTGGCCCGATGACCTTGAAAGCATTGGGGATTAAGCTTTAAATCTAGTTGAAAGTTGAAAGTTGAAAGTTGCGGATAGTGGACAGTGAATGGTAATTATATCTCCTCCCCGCTCCCCGCTCCCCAGCAACTTGCGTTAATTACTAAATTTCGCTCGATCTCTGGGGTATGTTAGAGAGAGTGCATAGAAACGATCGAGAGATCCTTGAATAATGCGTTAAGATTGCAGACGAGAATTCGTTCGATAGGGAAAATGGAATAGGCAGTGGCTAAAAAAAATGTGGGACTAGAGCTACCAGATGCAACCGTAGCTGCGGAATTGAATCAATTGTTGAAGAGTACCGTAGATCCTCAGGATGAAGCTAAAGTGGTGGTAAAACAGCAGCGTCGAGCTGACGAGCCAAAAGCAGCTTGGACGATCGAGGACAGCGAGCATTTGTATCGGATTCAAGGTTGGGGCGAACCCTATTTTTCAATTAATGCAGCGGGACATGTGACGGTAGCTCCTCAAGGCGATCGTGGTGGCTCTCTAGACCTCTATGAGCTGGTTACGTCCCTCCAACAACGCAATTTGGCTCTTCCCCTTCTGATCCGATTTTCGGACATCTTAGAGCACCGAATCGAGCGGCTGAATGCTTGTTTTGCGAAAGCGATCGCTCGTTATAACTACGGTGGTGTCTACAAAGGGGTATTTCCTGTTAAATGCAACCAACAGAAGCACTTAATCGAAGATCTGGTCAAATTTGGCAAACCCTATCAACTTGGGCTAGAAGCAGGTTCTAAAGCAGAGCTAATCATTGCGATCGCCATGCTAGATAATCCTGGAGCCTTGCTAATTTGCAATGGCTATAAAGATCGCGAATACATCGAAACGGCGATGCTAGCGCAGAAATTAGACCAAACGCCGATTATCGTCCTCGAACAGATCGAAGAAGTCGAAATCGCCATCGCCGCAGCGAAAGCCTTGGGTATCAAGCCTAATCTCGGTGTCCGCGCTAAACTCAACGCCAAAGGAATCGGCCGCTGGGGCGTATCGAGCGGAGATCGCGCTAAATTTGGGCTGACTATTCCTGAAATCATTATTGTCGTCGATCGACTCAAAGAAGTCGATATGCTCGATTCACTCCAACTGCTGCACTTCCATATTGGCTCCCAAATTTCTTCGATCTCGGTGATCAAAGATGCGATTGGCGAAGCCAGTAAAATCTATGTCGAACTCGTCCAACTGGGCGCGAACATGAAATATCTCGATGTTGGTGGCGGTTTGGGCATCGATTACGATGGTTCTCAGACTAATTTCCATGCGTCCAAAAACTACGATCTCCAAAACTACGCCAATGATATTGTGGCCGAAGTGCGCGAAAGTTGTAATGAGAAAAATATTACCGTTCCCACATTAATTAGTGAAAGCGGACGAGCGATCGCTTCTCATCAATCCGTATTAATTTTTGATGTCCTGAGTACCTGCGAAGTGCGGACAGATTTACCCCAACCTACTACCAATCCCGAGCATCAAATCATTCGGAATATGTGGGAAACATACGAAAGCATCACCCCTGAAAATTATCGGGAAGCTTTCTATGATGCCAACCAATTTAAAGAAGAAGCCCTGAGCAGATTCAAATTTGGTTATCTCACCATCACCGAACGTTCTCGCGCCGAACAACTCTACTGGGCTTGTTGTCAAAAAATCCTCGACATCGCCAAACGCGAGGAATATATGCCCGAAGACTTAGAAGAGCTGGAGCAAATCATGGCTTCAATCTACTATATCAATCTGTCTGTATTCCAGTCAGCTCCAGACAGTTGGGCGATCGATCAACTGTTCCCGATTATGCCGATTCATCGGTTAGATGAAGAACCCACTCGACGTGGAATCTTAGCCGATCTTACCTGCGATAGCGATGGTAAAATCGACCAATTTATCGATCTCAAAGATGTCAAACATGTGCTCGAATTGCATTCCCTCGAACCTAATAAACCTTACTATTTAGGCTTATTTTTAGGCGGTGCATATCAAGAGATCATGGGCAATCTCCACAACTTATTTGGCGATACAAATGCCGTTCATATCAAACTTACGCCCAAGGGCTACAAGATCGAACACGTCGTCAAAGGCGATACGATGAAGGAAGTCGTTGGCTACGTCCAGTATGATGTCGAAGACTTAATCGAAAGTATTCGCCAAAAAGCCGAACAAGCACTCCTCGACAATCGGATCTCGATTACCGAAGCTCAACGCTTGTTGCAAAATTACGAAAACAGTCTGGCTCAGTATACCTATCTATCTCCATAGACGATTCGGCTCTCCCCCATAGATGCGGGAGAGCCGTTCAGCCTTGACTCTCGATCATCCACTTGAGAATACCCAAAATCCGTTCGACGGGCATAATCTGGTACTCATTGGCATCGATTGTCACATTTTTTTCCTCAAGCTTGAGAAATTGCCACAATCTACCACTAGTAACACTACCGTAAATAACGGGAATTGCTTTGCCTTTGCTGGCGTTGAATAATTGTGCTGCGACCATTTCAGCGATACACTGACCCAAACCTAGATCTAATTCTCCACGTTTGGCTTCTACCAACATTAATACAGGAGCTTGGATGAGATAAGGAGTTGTCGATTTGCTCAAGAGAAAGTCACAAAATCCATTTAGCCCACGATCTTTATCGACACTAAATTCCTCACCAGAGAACAACTCAACTGAATTATGGACTAGCTTTCTGACTTCTAGCAATACTGGACTAATTAACAGTTCAGATTTAGCTTTTTCAGATCTAGCTTGTTGTGCTAATGGAAACCATTCGCTAAAAATGGCTAAAAATAGCTCGCTCGGAATGGCAACTGGTAAATCCTGACAAAAAGGCGATCCAAATAAACTCAATTCAAATCGATCGGTAACATCAGGTAGCGTAAAGTTGTTATAAGCCATATTTTTACCCGATCGAGGTACCCAAAAATTCTAGCATTTTATCAATCTATGCCAACGGTTTTAAATGAAGCTCGATCGACAACCAACATTCTTACTATTTTTGCTATTTTTTCAGTGTGGCAACCCCCGAGGCTGTTAGAACATGACCGCGATTGACATAGGCAGCAGGATTTATCGATCTCAACAATCTCGATCGGCAGATCGGCTACACTCATTACAAGTAGGGCATCGCTTTCAACTTTCAACTAATTTAATAACTATGTCTGCTGAAGTAATCTGTGTCGGTACCGAATTATTGCTCGGTGATATTCTCAATAGTAATTCTCAATATCTAGCTAAAGAACTAGCCGCACTGGGCGTACCGCATTTTTATCAAACCGTGGTGGGGGATAATGTCGATCGAGTCCATCAAGCGATCGAGATTGCGGCGACTCGATCGAGTATTATTATCTTTACAGGTGGTTTAGGCCCGACACCAGACGATCTGACGACAGAATCGATCGCTAGCTACTTTAATACGCCCCTAGTCGAATTTCCTGAAGTTATTGCTGATATTGAGCATAAATTCGCGCAACACGGGCGCAAAATGACTCCTAGTAACCGCAAACAGGCTCTCCAACCCGCAGGAGCGGCTTTGTTACCCAATCCCACGGGGACTGCTCCAGGGATGATTTGGCAACCACGGGAGGGACTGACAATCTTTACTTTTCCTGGCGTACCGCGAGAAATGCACCGGATGTGGCGGGATACAGCCGTTTCATTTTTAAAAACCCAGGGTTACGGACAAAATCCAATCTATAGTCGCAGTCTCCGCTTTTTTGGCATTCCCGAAGCAGCCTTGGCTGAAAAGGTGAATCACTTGTTTAACTCGACTAATCCAACTGTTGCTCCCTATGCAGGTAAGGGCGAGGTGCGGTTGCGAATTTCGGCTAGGGCTGCGAATGAGGCTGAAGCGAATGCTTTAATCGAACCGATCGTCCAGGAAATTAAACAAATTGCAGGAGTAGATTATTATGGTACTGACGAGGATACTTTAGCTAGTGTTGTCGGACAATTATTAAAGGCTCAGGGGCAAACTTTATCAGTTGCAGAATCTTGTACTGGTGGTGGTTTGGGGCAGATGCTCACAGATATACCAGGCAGTTCTGAGTATTTTTTGGGGGGCATTATTTCCTATGCCGATCGGATTAAAATCGATCTATTGGGTGTTAATTCCGAAGATCTAGCTACCGAAGGTGCTGTGAGCCAAACCGTCGCGCGTCAGATGGCGGTGGGGGTGAAGGCTAAATTGGGGACTGATTGGGGCGTGAGTATCACCGGAATTGCTGGGCCTGGTGGGGGTACTGAATGTAAGCCTGTCGGGTTGGTGTATATTGGGATTGCCGATCCAGATGGTGGTGTAGAGGGGATTAAGTACCAGTTAGGAAGTCAGCGAGAACGAGAATTGATTCGCCACATGTCAGCTTCTCAGTGTTTGAATCTATTACGACAGCGGATTAGAATTTAGGGTACTCTCAGATCTCCGCCGACCATACTGCAAAAGGTTAAATATTGGACTTCGCGGATCGAGAAGTCGGGGATCTAGCCTAATTCTGAGAAGGAAACTCGAGGAGTGTACTTCGCTGGTGCAAGATGTGAGTTTATTGTAAAAATGGAGTAGAGTTTACCATTAGGGCATAGCTCTACTCCATTTTTTCGCGTTGGCGAAGCCTCTTCTAAAAAACTTAACTTGGAACTAGCTCAGAGCAAAGATCGGTAGGCTGGGTTAAAAGACAAAAAACCCGACACACTCAACCAAAGTTTCTTTCATTCATGAGCATCTAGATCTAATTTTGGACTTGTAATTCCCCTACTAATTGAGCGAGTTTTTCCTCACTAACGTGATAGATTTCTCCACAAAAATCACAGGTAGCTTCAGCACCTTTATCTGTGGCAATCATATCATTAAGTTCATCTGTTCCTAACAATTTGAGTGCGCCCAACATCCGCTGTTCGGAACAAGGACAGTCAAATTTCAACTCCTTTTCATCAGGAAAGATCTTCAAGCCCAAATCGCCTAATAATTCCTCTAAAATGTCGGGTAGATTTTTACCCGATTGCAATAAAGGTGTGAATCCTTGCAAACCGCTGACTCTGGATTCTAATAGTGTTACCAACGACTCATCCTGTGAGGCTTTTGGCAAAACTTGAATTAAGATTCCCCCCGCAGACTGCACGCTCTGGGTATTCATCGATACGCCTAAAACCAATGCCGAAGGAGTTTGCTCGGAACTAAATAGATAATGGGCGACATCATCACCAACTTCCCCAGAGATTAATTCCACAGTACTAGAGTAAGGACGACCATAACCCAGATCTCGAAAGATATAGACAAAACCTTCACGTCCGATCGCACCACCCACATCTAGTTTACCAGCAGCATTAAGCGGTACTTCTACATGGGGATTGTTAACATAGCCTCTGACAGTCCCATCGACCCCGGCATCGACCATTAAACCACCCATTGGGCCATTTCCCTTAATCCGGAGATTGACTCGCGCAAACTTGGTTTTCATGCCCGATGTCAGTAATAATCCGGCTGTCATCGCCCGCCCTAATGCATCTGTGGATACCGCAGAAAGTCGATGTCTGACTCTGGCTGTTTCAGTGAGGTTGGTGGTAATT